>CALAEB010000466.1 GCA_937890875.1 uncultured Anaerolineaceae bacterium
TCCAGTTTCTGGGAAAGCGCGTCAATATAGCGGATGGTTTCGTACTTTTTCGCGTTTGGATTCTTCTTCGGGTCGCAGTCATAAATCCCGTCCACCTTGGTCGCCTTGATCAGGATTTCCGCGTTAATTTCCAGCGCGCGCAGCGCGGCTGCCGTATCGGTCGTAAAATAAGGATTCCCGGTTCCCCCGGCGAAGATCAGCACCCGCCCTTTTTCGATGTGGCGCAATGCCCGGCGGCGGATGAAAGGTTCCGCGATGGACTGCATCTGAATGGCGGTCTGAACTCGGGTCGTCACGCCGATATGCTCCAGTGCATCCATCAGCACGAGCGCGTTCATCGCCGTTGCCAGCATCCCCATATAATCCGCGTTGGCTTGATCCATGCCGAGCTCAATGCCGATCTTTCCGCGCCAGATGTTCCCTCCGCCGATCACGATCGCCAGATCCGCGCCGATCTGGGTCACCTGTTTTACCTGCTGAGCAATGGTATTGGCAGCGTTCGGGTCGATTCCGCTGCCGTCCTGCGTGCCGAGCGCTTCGCCGCTCAGTTTGAGCAGTACCCGTTTATATTTCAATTCAGTCATATTGCCCCCTGTTTCGAAACAATTCTTTGAAATATGAAAAAGATATTTTGTGGTTCTGCCGGTTTTCCGCACTGCGGAAAACCGGCAGAACCACAAACTTTCCTTCTTTATTCGAAAGCGCAGCCATATTTCGAATTATCAGTATTCTCGCCGGGTGTTTCGGGAACATCCGGCTGCGCTGCGGTATACCGTTTTCATGGCTGCAAAAACGATACATCCCGTAAATTCCGCTTTATTTTGAAAAGAATATCCCTATCTGGTCCGGGGGCAAAACGATTGACTGTCCAAAAAAAGGCGGATTTGTCGTTCTGTTTCAACAAATTCGGCTTTTGACATCCGAACCATATTTGGATCTGCTGTCGCTGCGATGCAAATTGCAGTACCTGTTATAAAAAAGAACCAACTTTATCAGGTTGGTTCTTTTTTTCGGTCAAATTAATTATGCCTCTTCAGCGGCTGAAGCTTCACCCAGTGCGTAACGTGCGAAACGCCGCACGATCACATTTTCTCCCATCGACGCGATGTTCTGGTTGATCAGGTCCTGGACGGTGATCGATTCATCGCGGATGTAAGGCTGACTGAGCAAAACAACTTCGTCTTTGAATTTTTTCAGCGAGCCTTCGACAATTTTCGGGATGATGGCGTCCTTTTTGCCTTCCTCACGGGCTTTGGTCTCGGCGATTTTTGCCTCATGATCCAAAACCTCCTGCGGGATGTCTTCCACTTTGATATACAACGGAGCGGTCGCGGCAATTTGCAGCGCGATTTCATGCGCCAGCGTACGGAAGGCTTCCGAGCGGCCCACAAAATCGGTTTCGCTGTTCAGTTCAAGCATAACGCCGACCCGTCCGCCGCCGTGAGAATAAATTTCGATCACGCCTTCAGAGGCGTCACGGGAGGAACGTTTCAATGCGGTCGCCAAACCTTTTTCACGCAGGAAATCCATCGCAGCTTTCAAATCGCCGTTGGCGTTTTCCAATGCTTTCCGACATTCCAGAATTCCGGCACCGGTGCTTTCACGAAGCTGTTTGATCAATTCGGTACTGATTGCCATTGTTTATTCTTCCTCTTTATTGTCTGCTGCGGAGAGATTGTCTTCCGCTTCTGCCTCATCTGAATCAATCGTTTCCGCCGCGGCCTTCTTGTTCCCCAGTTTTGCCAGCGTTGCCGCGCCCAGCAGGTCCTCGTCCAGCAGATCAGGCTCGTCCGCCCGTGCGGTTCCGCCTTCGTTGAACACAGTTTCGGTGGTAAAGGAAACGTCGCCGATTTCACCGTCGCTGCGCAGCGCCTTGCCTTCAATTGCGGCGTCGGCAATTTTCCCGACCACCAGCTTGATGGCGCGGATGGCGTCATCGTTGGAAGGGATCACATAATCCACATTGGCAGGGTCACAGTTGGTGTCCACCATGCCGATGACCGGAATACCTTTGAGGTTGGCCTCATGGATCGCCGTCGCTTCGCGCATAACGTCGATGACGAAGATCAGTCCCGGGATGCTTTTGATGTTGCGCACACCGCTGAGACGGTTCTGCAGCCGGGCGATTTCGCGTTCAATCATCAACCCTTCTTTTTTGGTCAGCTTGCTGATTTCGCCGCTGTCGCGCATTTTTTCCAGTTTTTCCAGCTCGATAATCCGCTGATAAATGGTGGACCAGTTGGTGATCATGCCGCCAAGCCAGCGTTCGGTGACGTAAGGCATGCCGCAGCGGGTCGCTTCGTCACGGATCGTTTCCTGCGCCTGCCGTTTGGTCCCGACAAACATGACGTTTTTCCCGTTTTGTACGGTGTCGCGAACCAGCGCGTAAGCTGTATTGAGGCTTTTGCCGTCTGCTGCAGGTCGATGATATGGATCCCGTTCCGTTCGGTAAAGATATACGGCTTCATGGCGGGATGCCATTTATTGGTCCGATGTCCGAAATGGACGCCGCTCTCCAGGAGCGCTTTCATTGAAATAACATTGCTCATTTTACTGCTTTCCTTTGCGTTTTGTCCTCTGCTCCCGTCACATCTGCCCGACACAACTCTGTTCTGAGCCGACGCGGTTGGGAAGATCCGGAAGCATGTGAATTAATAACCAATCAATTTTATCACGGATTTAATGCGGCAGGAGCAGATCGGGAATCTGAAAATGGGGAATTCCTGCGGAATGAGAGGAAAACTCATTGTTTCGTTATCTTCTGAGGAATGCAAAACAGGAACCCTGTGGAATGCTCTTTCCATAATTTTGATAAAGTGTTAAATGTTGAATTCTGTATTTTTATTATTTTTGCGCACAGCGCAAAAATAATAAAAATACAGAATCTGTCGTTCCGAGCAGAGCGAGCGGAGTCGAAGGATCCGTAACCAGGAAACGAAAGCGCATTTCATGCGGAAAATCCGCTGTTTCCTAAAATATTTTGCATAAAAACCGTTCGGTCATTGGGTTTTGAAGATGTCAAACGCAGTGCATGCAAAACCCGGCTCCGCTTGTCCTTACAGTACCACAGGCGGCATCTGCGAAATGTAAGCGCGCATGACCAAAAATTTACTTTTTCAAGCTTTTTGACTTTTGATACCCGAACCATATTCGGTTTGGGTATCAATACGCGCTATGCTTGCTGAAACCGTTGTGGCACGCGGAAAGCCGGCGGCGCTCCCCATGCGCTTTCCGGTCTTTATTGAGTGCGGATCCGGCTTGGGACGCACTCCAGGAAGCGCAGCGGGATGATCCGCTGGCGGATGTTCAGATCCTCAATTCCGGTGAACTCCTCTGCTTTCAGGTTGTAATAATCCAGTGCGCCCGGCAGCGTCTCGCAGCTATGGATCCATTCCATAAAGGGGACGTTCGGCGCGTTGCCGGAATAGCCGTTGATGGTCGGAACCCCCATCTCCTGCGCAGCGAGCATGGCGTCGACCGAATTCAACATCCAGGGATCTCCTTTTTTTGCGCGGACCAGCAGCACCGGATCCTCGATGCCGGCGCGGGCAATCGCCAGTTCCGCCCGCCGGCGCAGTTCGTCCACCCGCGCCTGTCCCTCGATTTTCGAATAGACGGAATGCGGGTAGAAAACGGATTCGCACAGCGTCAACACCACTAACAGCCCCAGCGCGATTTCCGTGCGGAAATTTTCGCTCCCGGCCCGGCGCAGCGCGTCAACGGTAAAAGCAGCCGACACCGCTAACGGCCACATCAGAACGAGCTGAACACGGCTGACGGCGCGGATGCTGTTGAATCCGGGCACCTCGTAGAACAAAAAGTAAAGTGATTTTTCGCGGATGGTCAGCGTCAGCAAAACGATGGCGGCCAGCGCGATCATGTG
>CALAEB010000467.1 GCA_937890875.1 uncultured Anaerolineaceae bacterium
GGCAGCGGACGTTCCAATCCGCGCGGCAACAGCAGCCAGCCTTTGATCGGCTGGCCGCCGTACCCATGAAAGGTAACGTCAAACGCCTCCACCAGTTTCAGCCCGGTCTCAACCGGCTCAAAACGGGCATCCAGCGGGAAACGACGGGCATCGGCCAGCGTACGTGTCCAGAAAGCGTCAAAATCCGCCGGTTCCGTCCGCGGCGGGAGATAGGTCTGCAATTATTCAAGCGGAAGATCATTATACATGGGTGGTATTCCTTATTGATCCGAATTGATTCAAGAAAGAGCAAATGACCGGATTCTTTTTTGCAGAAAACATTGCAAGCACAATTATAGCATTCGTCCGCGCATTCGACGTCCGTTAAACCGGCAACCGGCAACTCGGCTTCTGACATCCGAGCCGGCCATGATTGGGGTGTCAAACATAAAAAGGATGCACTGAGATTCCCTTTTCCCAGCATGGAATGCGGAGAGGGGGAAGAGCATCCCAAGTTTTTTCTGTCTTAAAAGGATTTTTCAAACTTCGGACGCCTGTGTCCAATCAGCAATCCGATTTGAGAGGATTTTTTTGAATAAAGCGGAGCCGAAAACAACGATGGCAGTCATTTTCTTACCGAAAATTTACGTTTCCATATCACGGCCTTATCCTGAACAAAGTACAATGTTATTCATGGAAAAGTCAGGTTGATATGGATGAAAAGATTGGAACATCACAAAGACTTAAGCCTTACGCATCGGTCTCAGGAAATGCGAAACCGGCGCCTGAACGGGACCGGCCACATAGTTTCCCAGGCTTCAGCATGGATCCGGATGCGCATGCTCAAAAAACCGGAAACTCAAATGGCGGAAAAAGTTTTCGCCGCCGCTCGCTTTTCTGCCGGAGACTGGAGGCCGGACCAAATATCCGCCGGCTTCAAAACAAGATTCACACATTTGAATCATCGATCGATCCCAATATGACAGGAAACAGAATGATATGATGAGACTGACTGTTATCGGCTGTTACGGGGCCTACCCGGACCCGGGTGGCGCAAGTTCAGGGTATCTGCTGGAAGAAGGAGAAACAAAGGTACTGCTGGATTGCGGGAGCGGCGTCCTATCAAAACTGCAGCAGGTGATCGATCTGAGTGAGCTGGATGCGGTTGTATTTTCCCATTACCATGCGGATCACTGCGCCGATCTGGGCTGTCTGCACTATGCGGCCATGATCGATACGCAGCTGGGCAGGCGGACAAAACCGCTGGTTTTGTGGGGCCCCGGCGAAACCGAGCGTCTTACCTATAAAACATCCAGTAACGGGCAAAGTTATCTTGGGCTTTCCGCTTTTGCGATCGGGGACCTGCGCTTTACCGTGTGCGAGAATATTCACGAAATCCCCAGCTGGTCAATCCGCATTACAGATCCGGACGGGGTTTCGCTGGTATACAGCGGGGATACCGGTTACCACGAAGCGCTGGCGGACTTTGCCGCCGGCACGGATTGCTTCCTCTGCGAATCTTCTTTTTATGAAGGGAACCGTCCGGCGGGCGCACTGCACCTGTCCGCCGATCAGGCTGCGCTTTTAGCGCGCAA
>CALAEB010000468.1 GCA_937890875.1 uncultured Anaerolineaceae bacterium
GCCGGCTCCATTGTCGATCAGGACTTTTTCCACAACTATTTGGGGATGCGGGTTGAGGCTATCGATATGAGCGAATTTACCCGGCGGATGGAGGAGAAAATCTATGATGAAGCCGAGTACAAGAAAGCGTCAGCCTGGACCAAACTGAACTGTAAGGAGGGCAAGGATTTTAATGCTCCCGAAAAGCAGCGCACCCGTTTGCAAAAGGATCAGGATTGGGAGACGGTCGTAAAGATGGCTTTGATTGGGCGTGACTTAATGATCGGAAATCCTGAACTTGCCAAGGCCGGTTTTGAGGAAGAAGCATTGGGACGCAATGCGATCGCTGCCGGATTCCAGGGACAGCGCCAGTGGTCCGACCATTCTCCGAACGGCGATTTCATGGAAGCGATCCTCAATTCATCCTTTGATTGGAATGGGATCCGGGCCCCGTTTGTTTTTGCCACCGAAAATGACTGTTTGAACGGTGCAACGATGCTCTTGGGCTATTTATTAACCAATACGGCTCAAATTTTTGCCGATGTAAGGACTTACTGGAGCCCGGATTCGGTGAAACGTGTGACCGGATATCAGCTTGAAGGGCTTGCGTCCGGCGGAATGATTCATTTGATCAATTCAGGCGCCGCAACTTTGGACGCCACCGGCCGGCAGGAAAAGGATGGCGTCCCGGTGATGAAACCGTTCTGGGAAATAAGCGAAGAAGAAGTGACGAAGTGTCTGAACGCTACCACGTGGTATCCTGCGAATACCGGATATTTCCGGGGCGGCGGATATTCATCGTGTTTTCTGACGCGCGGGAACATGCCGCTGACGATGAGCCGGCTTAATATTGTGAAAGGGCTGGGGCCTGTGCTTCAGATTGCGGAGGGGTGGTCAGTGGACGTCCCGCCGGAAGTGCATACGTGCCTGTTGAACCGGACGGATCCAACCTGGCCCACGCATTGGTTCGTCCCGAGGACTTCCGGAAACGGTCCTTTTAAAGATGTTTATTCGGTTATGGCGAATTGGGGCGCAAATCATGGATCGATCAGTTATGGGCATATCGGCGCTGATCTGATCTCATTGGCGTCCATGCTGCGGATCCCGGTCAGCATGCATAATGTCCCTGACGATAATATATTCCGCCCGACTTATTGGGCATCTTTCGGTGCGCAAGACCTCCAGGGCGCTGATTTCCGTTCCTGTTCGAGTCTTGGCGGGTTATACGGAAAATATGAATAATCCGCAAGCCGGCGGTTGAAAAACTGATCATGAAAAAGGCCCGAACGGTAAAACAAACAACAGCAAGCGGGAACGGACAGAACACATTCCGGCTTCATCCGCTGAAATAAGAACCTTTTCGGTTCGGGCTTGGCGAGTATTGTTGTCTGCCATATCATCTGCGTATATTTCGGTTCCTGTCCGTTTGCAGTATAGCCCGCGGGAGCCGGAATATGCGCTTATTTTTCTATGAATAAACCTGTTTGAATCCGCCGAAATTCCGACCGGCGGAAAACGGATGGGTTCAGTCAGTCCGGTTTCACACAATGATAAGCAAGCAACACTTCAAAACGCCCGGCGCATTTTTCGGGACATTTAAGCCGCAACGGCTGATGACCCTTGGATTTTTACCATCAAAAATGCGGATCTGTTTTCGGAATCGGATGGATATTAATAAAAAGGAATATTGTTTGCAGCGCTGTGATTCATAAAAAAAACAGAATTAGTCGTGGAGCAGCTGCTTTGGTTCGCTTTTTGCTCAGATATCGAAAGCTCAATTAAGGGAAAATTATTGAAAATTACACCAAAAAACCGGTATATCTGGTGGCGGGAAGGGCCCGGAGGGGAATAAGTGGGGTGAAAAAGGGAAAAGGAAGAAAAGAATGGGGAATTGGTAGTAAAAAGGCCCTTGACAGGTCTGGGGAAATACATATAATTGGTTCTTGCCGTTGGGGACAAGGAAATTGAGAGAAAACAAAACGGTGAGCACCTTGACAATTGAGAAGCAGCAGAAATAAGAAACAAACCAGACAATTGTCAAGA
>CALAEB010000469.1 GCA_937890875.1 uncultured Anaerolineaceae bacterium
ACCAGCACAGAGATGAAGATGGTCAGCGAAAATGCCAGCGACTGGCCGCTGATCATCCAAGCGGCAAAGGCCAGCACGGCGATGATGCAGACGACCGGCACAAAATAGCCTGAGACAATGTCAGCCATCTGCGCAATCGGCGCTTTTGAACCCTGCGCATCTTCCACCAGTTTGATAATTTGCGCCAGCGCCGTGTCGCCGCCCACTTTGGTGGCTTCAAAGCGGATCATGCCGTTGTTATTGATGGTCGCGGCATAAACCTTATCTCCGGCTTTTTTATCCACCGGCATGCTCTCTCCGGTCAGCATTGATTCGTCGATAGAAGTGTGCCCTTCCAGAACGACGCCGTCCACCGCTACTTTCTCGCCCGGTTTCACAATGATCACATCGCCGATTTCCACTTCATCGATCGGGATTTCAATTTCCCGGCCATCCTGAATGACAATGGCCGTTTTCGGCGCAAGCCCCATCAGTTTCTTAATCGCTTCAGAGGTCTTGCCTTTGGAGATGGCCTCCAGCGTTTTCCCCAATAAAATCAGCGTGATGATTACGCCGGCGGTTTCATAATACAATCCTTCGACCGCGCCAAAATTGCCGATCGCGATCTGATAAGTGGAATAAAGACTGTAAAGGATGGCCGCGGATGTTCCGATTGCGATGAGTGAATCCATGTTCGGGCTTCTTTGCAGAAGCGCCCTGAATCCGACTGTGTAGAACCGGTGTCCCGCGATGACCACCGGAATGGTCAACAGGAGCTGCACCAGCGCATACGTCAGCGGATATTGCATCGGGTTCAGGAAACCGGGGATCGGGAACGGCAGCCACCAGATCATTGAACCCATTGCCAGGTACAGCAACGGCAGCGCAAATATTGCGGAGACGATGAATTTCGTCCGCAGCGTCCGGATTTCTTTTTCCTTGCGCAGTTTGTCTTCGTCCACCGCGCCTTTTTTCTCAATGCTCAGCGCTTTATACCCGGCTTTTTCAATCGATGCCCGGATCGCTGAAAGCTTTACTTTCTGCGGGTCATAATCAACCGTCGCCTTCTCCGTGGCAAAATTGACCGCCACTTTCGACACGCCGTCCAACTTTCCGATGGCTTTCTCAACCCTTTGCGCACATGCCGCACAGGTCATATCTCCGATGGGGATAGTGACATGGTTTTCAACGGCTTTTTCGATCACGCCGTATCCGGCTTTCTCGATCGCTGCGCGAACCTGGTCCAGCGACGCCGCCTGGCTGTCGTAGGAAATTGAAAGCTTTTCGGTGGCGAAATTGACCGACGCGTCCGATACGCCTTCCAGTTTATCCACGGCCTTTTCGACTCTCCGGGCACATGCCGCGCAGGTCATGCCGCTGATTTGAATCGTTTCTTTATTGATCAAAATATCCTGCCTTGTCTTCTGTATAAGTCCGCTGTCTGCCAGCAGACTCAGTATATAGGGATCCTTTCCGAAAAAAAGGAAGGTTTGTAATTTATTCTGCTTCTGTGCGAAACGCAGCGACAGAATAAGCCACCGGAGACCTCTTTAACAAAATTCGAATTGGCACAGCAAATTAATTCTTCCAATTTTCAAAAATCACGGTCGCTTCCGTCAGAAATTCTTTCGGGATCGTGATGCTTTCTTCGTCCACAATTTTGTCTTCGCCGGAGATCGGAACAGGGTTGCAGCCGCCCCGGGTTATTTCCACGTCCGACATATGGAACCGGTTGCCGCAGTTCTGGCACACCAGGACATCCCCGTCCTGCTTATAGTATCCCCTGCCGGAACTGAAGCACACCTGACAGGTATTAAAGGCTGTCCGGATGGTGCCGTCCGGCGCTTTAACCGCCAAAACTTCCAGCTTGGTCCCTTCTATTTCCACAGGAATGATCAGATCGCTATTTTTTATGACCGCTTCTTTGGCCGGACTCGCCAGCACATTATCTGTCCCGGCGGTTTCATTGCCGGCGGGCGGTTCGATGGTGCCTGTCCGGTTGGAAAAAACCACCACAGCGGCAACGGCGGCGATGATCACTGCGGCCGCTCCCCACAGAATCCCCTTCGTTTTTTTCGAGGGAGAACTTTCCTGGTTTGTACGATTATTCTTTGTCTGAGACATACGATTCATATCCTTTCAATTTTTTGCTGCAGCCTGCCGGCAGTTCGAAATTAGGACTTGCCTGTTCAAAATTTGCACGATTGGTTCCCATTTCGAATTCCCGGCAATCCGCAGCCGTCTTGACGCCTGTTTTCCCGGCTGTTTTCAACGGTTTTCCGGGCAGCGGTTCCGTTCAGAGCATTCTGCCGATCGTTCGCAGCAGCTCATCCACGACCTCATCCTCACCGCTGCGAATCTTTTCCACGACACATCCGTGAATATGATTTTCGAGCACAATCTTGCTGACGGCGTTCAAAGCGGCTTTAGCCGCCGTGATCTGGTTGAGGATGTCGTCACAATAACTGTCTTTTTCCACCATCCCCTTGATTCCCCGCACCTGCCCTTCCACACAGTTCAGCCTTTTGATCAGTGTCGACCGTAATTTTTCACTGCGGATCGTCGTTTTATGGCTGCCGCAATGTTCCATTTCACAGGTTGCGACTATGCCGGATTTCGTAATTTCAGTATTCTCCATAGTTATCTCCTCTACTTTCGGTCTGCAAACTACTATACCCCCCTGGGGTGTATACACAGTATAACGCTAATCGCTTATCTTTTCAAGACCTTATATCGAAGGAATATCCAATGGATGTTACAAATAAGCGGATGCCGCGGGTTTCCGCATATATTTTCACTATTTTGAAATATACGGAATTTCAGCGTTTCGAATAAGAAAGGCCTGTCCAAATTTCGAATCGCTGGCAGAATTTGCTTCTTTATTCAAGAAGATATTTTCCTGATATCTCTTTGGAAACCGCCTCGCTTTCAATCGATGACCTGTAAAATGGCAGCCGGATGTTTAGTTACAGCAAGACATCGCAACATTGTCGACGCTGCTCCAGTCCGCTGCGGGGATGAATTGGCCGACCTCCCGACGGATTGCGTCCGGGTCGATTTCCGTCAGATCGTCCACCACTTTTACATAACCGTAAAACACATTGTCCGCGGTGTAAAAGTCAAAATCCGCTTCAGGGACCAGGCGGATGCTGTTTTCGCCTTCGGTCATATCAATTTCCGCATAGTAGACCGGGAACAGAACGCTGGCGTTGCCGGGCGTTATCTTTTGGCCGTTGATGTTCCATACCGTTTCAAGTCCTTTTTGCATGACGACGACTGCAGGCGAAAAACCGTTTTCGTCCATATCGATTGAAACAGATTGCATGCCTTCCTGTATTTTTGCGATGGCAATTTTATCTGTCGGGATCTTTTTCTCCGCTGTACCAGAAGCGTCTGCGGCGGCAGGCAGGTCGTTCAGGTCGTCTACGACGATGATGCGGCTCCGGATCATGCCCATCCAGCAGCTGAAAGGAATCGAACCGCTTTCTTCCGGCGTGAATTCCACGACGTTTTCCCCCGGTTCCAGCCTTTTTTCAAGACCGTATTCCGGGATGAGTATCCTGTTATTACAGCCGTTGATACTGCCTTCATCCGCCTGGAGCGTCCAACGGACGGGGATGCCTTTTTGGACGGTGATCGGCTGATATTGCCCCGGAAGGACCCGGCTGGTGACGATTTGGACGTCATTTTGTATTTGCGCGATATTACCGCTTGCCGAGACGGCAGGAACAGGTGCGCTGACCGAAAAGCCGGATAGGCTCATGCCGCTGCTGAACATGGAAACCCCCAGCCCGACGACCAGCACAGCGCTGAACCGCATCATTCTGGCGGTAAACTTCCTGCTTAATATCGAACTGAGCGCGCCAAGGCTGAACATGAGCGGAACGGTTCCCAGGCTGAACAGGAACATTGACAAAGCCCCCGAAAAGAAATTCCCGGTGGAAAGCGCATACAGCTGCATGGCCTGTAAAGGACCGCACGGCATCAGTCCGTTAAGCAGCCCGACATACAAAGGGCTGTTGCTCCTTTTTTGACTGTTTATTTTCCTGGCAAAAATCTTGGGCATCCTGGGGTTCAGCTTCCTCAGCCAGGGGAATATATTCAGCATATTCAGCCCCATAATCACCATGAAGACGCCGGCTGCCAGCTGCACAATCCCTTTCGCTGCTCCGGAAAAACTGATCACGGAACCGATCGCGCCGACAATGCCGCCAATGACGGTGTAGGATATGACCCGTCCGAGATTGTAAAGTATACTCGGGGTCAGAGCGGAAAACTTTCCGCCTTCCGTCTGCTGCGCTGGTCTTTGCGGCACGCATTGCGATAAATTGATGCCGCCGCACATGGCGACACAGTGGACTGAGGTCAGAAGACCGATAACAAACAGCATTCCGTAGCTCATCCCTTCTTCGGCCTCGGGAAATGCGTTGAAGATGTTCAGCCCGCCAAAACGGTTGATGAGCATATATAAAGCAAAAAGCACCAGCGCTACGCCTAAAATTTTGGCATATTTCGTCTTTTGACCTGCATTCTGTGATGTGCTTTTGACTTTATAATCGAGTTGTTCGATCAGTTCTGTGATCTTGTCCAGACCGATCATACCGGGATCAAATGCAACGGCGACGGTCCCGTTGGAATAGCTGGCTTTTGTGCTCCTGACCCCCGGTTCAGCGCGCAGTTTCTTTTCAATCCTGTTTTCACAGCCGGTACAGGTCATTCCGTCAATATACAGCGTCTTTTCCTGAATTTCTGCCAATTTGTATTCTCCTCTTCAATTGTTTCGGCAATTTCTGCTGGACTTGCCTATTTCCTGCACAAACAGTATTTCAAAATATGGAAAGGAATTTTGTTGTTCTTTTGTTTTTGCGTTTTGTGCAAAAACAAAAGAACAACAAGTTTTTTCCCTCTTTATACGAAAGATTTGTCCAAATTTCGAGTTGCTACTGCGCAAATTAAGATCTGACAATTCACAGTTTTTATCATACAATTAAAATTTGAAGAGAATGTGGAGATAAAAATCAGCAATTCGAAACTATGAGAAGAATTATTTGTTGTTCTTTTATTTTTGCGCTTCGCGCAAAAATAAAAGAACAACAAATAATTCTTCTCATAGTTTCGAAAGGTTTCCCTAAATTTCGAATTGCTGGATAAAAATCCAGGGGAGTCTATCCTTCGCGGGGTTGGGTGCCATATAAAAGAATGAAATCCCGGGCGGATCAGGATTCATCGCGGGATACCTTGACTGTTAATATGCCTTCTGCATAAGTCACACTAACTTCATCGATCATCGCCGCTACCAGCGTGAGGTTGGATCCCAGCTCGGATTCGCCGCCCAGGTACCAATAATTCTGTTCGAGTTCACGTCTGCGGGGATACTGAAGCGCTTCCCTAAATTCCTCCAATTTTGTCAAATCGATATCGGGGATTTCTGCGTTAATAACTATGTGGCTGGTCAGAAGTCCGGGGTCCAAGTCGATCTGAAAACTTTTCCCGCCAAGCGTGTGGCAGAATGAAAGCAGATTGGCCAGAATACGCATGTTTTTTTCAAATATTTGCCTCATCCTCTTTCTCCTTTCGAAACACGGTGATGAGCGGTAACAGGAACATGACCACAAATCCGGCCGCAAAGCCATTGTTGTATAAGTTAAGCCCGTTGCACAAATAACTTACATGGTGTACCAACCGCACATGCAAAAAACCTGCCAAAATTCCCCAAAGGATGCCGAATTGCCCGGAAATGGGGGCGAGACAAGTGGAAAAAAGGATCGCCAGCATACTGGAAGGGGAAGTGAAATCCCATCTTCCCAGCCAGCTTGACAGAATGGCGCCGAACAGCACAGGTGATATATTGCGAAGATGCTTCCCGAAGCAGCCAAAGCCTGTGATGGTCAGTATACCACCGATGGTTGGGCCGTTTAACTCGCCGCCTGCGACTAAAACCAATGTGGTTGAGAATATGCACAGAAGCGCCATATTGACATAAACGCTGTTGGAATAAAGCAGATAATAATCCGTGACCAGACGGCCGGAATGACGGACCAGCTTTTCCAGATTCAGCGCGATTTCATGCCGGCTGCACGAAACAAAACCGATGGTCAAAAGAAGCGCCGAAAGCGCATACAGAAAAACGGCCATCTGTAAATTATGCCCGCTGGCCCAATAAAGTGACGTCGGCACGGTGATGCCGAGGCTGTTCAGGCTGGCCATGAATATCGTTGAAATCAACCCGCCCGCGAACCCCATGTTGTACAGGTTATATCCGCCGTGTACACGGACGACATAAGCGGCAACTGAAGGAAAGATAAACCCGATCCCCAATCCGCAGGCGGCGCCGGAGATCCATCCGCCGAAAGAACCGGCGGAACTGCCTAAAATATCAGTTAGCGCAATTTCGCTGACGATGGGCGCCAGCGTTGCGGACATCAGCGCTGTGAGTGAATAATTCGAAAAAGGTTCCCGACGCGCATGCGAATACAGCCAGACGCCTGCCATGAGCGGCAACATGTTCAGGATATTTTTGCCGAAGAGCGCAAAGCCGATGTTGAGCCAGATTGCCATGATGATGGCGCCGTTCGGAGTCACGCGCGAGACCTTCATCATTGTGATCCCCATTGCTCCGGCAAGTGCCGCGTTGATCAGTGCCGCGCCCGGTCCGCCGAGATCAACATAGTCGGTGATCAGGATTCCGCGCGATGTGAATATCTGCCTCATCCCATTTGCAATATTGGAAGAGGTGTCGAATAGAAAAGCGAAAACAACAAAAAGCAAATCGACAGAAATCAATACTATATAGGGGTCGTTCCACTTTTTCCGTATAAACGTCATTAAGTCCCTGTCCCGGAAAAGTCCGCGGACTTTGTTCCGTGGTGTGTCTATCTATGTGGTTTTGCAGACCATACCCTAACATCATTTTTCAGGGGGAGCCATCCGCTTTCTGCATTATATCAAATGTATAGTTATTTATTATAAAAATAATTATTGCGAATAATTCAAAATATGCGTCTGCCCCGAATAAAACGGTGAAACACAGCGTTTTATTCGGGATTGTCGGCTGATTGAAGGGCATTGGCCGGTAACTCCGGATCGCATGCCCGATTTGATATTTCCTGAATTTCCGGCCTGGTCCAAGCAATAGGCCCCAGTAGAGCGCAGGATATC
>CALAEB010000470.1 GCA_937890875.1 uncultured Anaerolineaceae bacterium
GATACTTGCCATTGTGGTAATTGTCGTCAGTTGTTTTGTGACCGGTTTCAGTACCGGTGTGATTATTGAGAAAATGCCGGACTTCATTGCAAGAATCCGGGGCGTGTCCGGTTACGCCCGATCGGCGGATTTTCTGATGAAGGTGGACACACCGCTTTCTGAGACGGAGTCCGATCTGGACGAACTGTTTGAACCGTTTTGGGAAGCCTGGGACCTGATTCATTACTATTATGTGGATCAGCCGCTGGACGAAAATAAAATGATGGAGGGGGCTATTCGCGGCATGCTGGACTCGCTGGGCGATCCGCATACGCGTTATTCCGATCCGCAGAGCTTTCAGAAAGAATCGGAATATATTTCCGGCGCCGAATATGAAGGGATCGGCGCATGGATGGATATTACCGGCGAATACGCTGAAATCACCTCGCCGATGCCGGGATCACCGGCGGAAGAGGCCGGGCTGCGTCCGTATGATCTGGTCATCGCGGTTGACGGGGAGGATATGACCGGTGTTGACCCGAATGACGCGATTCAGAAGATTTTGGGACCCCAAGATACCACCGTTGTGCTGACCATCCAGCGGGAAGGCAGCGAGCCTTTTGATGTTTCCATCGTTCGCCGGGCGATTGTGACGCCGATGGTCATTTCGGAAATGCTTGAAAATGATATCGCTTATATTCAGCTGACGCAGTTCGGCGATTTGACCGTGGAAGAATTGCGGAACGCGCTTGACGATTTGATGCCGAAAAATCCGAAAGGGTTGATTTTGGATTTGCGCAACAATGGCGGCGGTTATGTGCAGGTCTGTGTTGACGTGGCTTCTGAGTTTCTGCCGGAAGGAAAACTGGTGCTGACTGAGAAAGATGGCGACGGAAGCGAAATGGAGTATTTCACCAAAGGCGAAGGCGGGCGGGCGCTGGATGTGCCGATGGTCGTGCTGGGGAACCAGGGTACGGCTTCTGCATCAGAAATTCTGATCGGCGCGCTGCGGTACCATGAACGGGCTGTTTTTATCGGTATGAAAACCTATGGCAAGGGTTCCATGCAGATCCAGCCTGAATTGGTGAATGGTGGCGCGGTTTCCGTCACGATCGCACGGTGGTATACACCGGACGGGCAATTGATTCATGGCGTCGGCATCGAACCGGATATCCAGGTGGAAATCACGGAACAGGATTATGCCGCGGAATCGGACCCGCAGCTGGACCGGGCAGTTCAATATTTGCTGGAGGGTCCGGAGGCTGAACCGGTGGAAAATGAATTATTCGAGGTAGATCTGCTGTAGAGCTTTTGCCAAAAAGGATCTTCCATACTTTGAAACCCCGCTGTGGTTCCCTTGTTTTATGCTTCACGCAAAACAAGGGAACCACAGCGTGTCTTTTCCAACTTTCGAATACCGGCGTTCCGCAGGGAATATCCATATTTTAAATTTACTGTTCGGATATTTGCAGCAGTTCGAAATTGAGACAGATCTTTCGAATAAGAACAACAAAAAATCCCTCCTGTATTTCGAAATGCCGGGATATCTGCGTTTTTACGGAAATCCAGAAAATATGCGGTAAAATAAGATAAAGTCAATTCGTGGCTGTATACCATAAAAATGTGAATCGATATGATCCAGAGCATTAAGCAATTTATTTCAACGGTTTTTTGACAAAAAATCCGGCGAAAATGTATTAAATCTGTTGAATCATTTGACAATTCTGTTTTTTTGCGTGTATAATCACGGATTGCGAATATTATTTATTGGAGATCGGTAAAATAAAATATGGAACAATCTGTATCACCTGAAGAAAAAAAGGTTAATGAGGAAAATCTCGAAGAGGTGAAAGTAGCTGAAGATTCTTTAGTCGAAGAAGAAGAAAAAGAAGCACTTGACGATGTCGTTGAAGACGGCGATGCTGAAGACGGCAAAGCGGACGGTATTAAAATCAAAGAACAATTCAAAGGCAAGATCCTGAAATTGAGCCTTGCCGGCGCGCTGGTTGATATCGGGAAAGAGATACCCGCGGTTCTTCATATTTCTCAGATCCCTCGCCCTGAAGGAAAAGAGAATTCCAACAATATTCACGAATTGCTCGAAGTCGGGCAGGAAGTGGATGTTTGGGTGAAGAAAGTCAAAGACGGGCGCACTGAATTGACAATGATTAAGCCGTTGGACCTTGAATGGCGTGAGATCAAAAAAGATATGGTTGTCAAAGGCACCGTTGTCCGGCTGGAAAAATTCGGCGCGTTTGTTGAGATCGGCGCGGAACGCCCGGGACTGGTCCATATCAGTGAAATGGCTCACAGCTATGTCCGCCAACCCTCGGATATCCTTAAAGAAGGTGATGAGATTGAGGCGCAGGTGTTGGAAGTCAACCGGCGCAAGAAGCAAATCAAGCTGAGCATGAAAGTTTTGCAGCCTGAACCGGAAGTGATGCAGGAAGAGATCGCTTCGGCTTCCCGGCCGGCAAGCGCCCGTGCACAGCAGTTGAAAGAAGGAAAAATCGCGGAACCGCGTGAAAAAGCACCCCGCCGCCAGAAGAAATCACTGAAAAAGCGGGAAGAGATTAACAGCGAAGGGTTCACGTTTGGTATCAGCGATAACAACGGCGGTGAATCCGAACCGACCGCGATGGAAATCGCGATTCGCGAGGCGATGGAAAAAGCCAAAGCGCGCAATCGTTCCGATAACAAAAAGAAAAACAGCGTGTCTCAGGAGCAGGAAGACCTCTTGGCCCGGACACTTACCTCCAAAGCAAGTTAAACGGATTGGGATCTGACAGGAAACCATCTCCAAGAAGACAAAAACGCCTCATGATTTGAAATGAGGCGTTTTTTTATCTCCGTTCAATTTGATTCGGCTTTTGCTGTTCGATTCAGATTTCGAATTTCAAATTCCCGGTTCCTGTTTCGCGCATTTCGTTTTCACCGGTAAACAGATTATAATTCCCACAGAAAAAATCTTTCGATGAGAGCGGCGATTCGAAGTCTGAAAATCCTGCCGGATAAGCGAAGGGTCTGTGGCGGCTCTGTTTTCGCGCAAAGCGCAAGAACAGAACCACAGTTTCCTTTTTCAACATTTGACTTTTGACACTTCAACCAAAATTTGAATTGCTGCTGCGAGAAGAAACACATGGCATACGATCGGATTGTTGTAAAAATTGGCACATCGACCATTACCGGCGGATCTTCGCAGGTTGACATGCCGCGGTTAATCGACCTGGTCCGGCAGCTCGCCTGGATGATGGACCGGAAAATTCAGATTTCCCTGGTGACTTCCGGCGCGGTGGCGGCCGGGCGGGAATTATTGAATTATCCGCATTTGTCCAAACATATTCCGGGAAAACAAATGCTTTCGGCGATCGGGCAGCCGCGTTTGATGTCGATCTATATGGATTTGTTCAGGATGTATGGTTATCTCGCGTCGCAGATCCTGCTCACGCGCCGGGATTTTGTCCAGCGGCGAAGCTACCTGAACGCCCGCAACACGTTGGACGGCTTGTTAAATCAGCGGGTGGTGCCGGTTATTAATGAGAATGACACTGTCGCGACGGAGGAAATCCGTCTTGGCGATAATGATACGATGTCTGCGTTTGTCTCGGGTCTGGTCGGCGCGGATCTGCTGGTGCTGCTGACGGACCAGGAAGGTTTGTTTGACTCCAATCCGGAGGCGAATCCGGAGGCGAAACTGATCAAGACGATCGATTCACCTGAAATCCCGGAGTTTGTCTGGGAGGGTGCCGGCGGAAGCGCCAGCGGCCTGGGTACCGGCGGAATGCTGACCAAAGTGCGCGCGGCGGATATCGCGCGGCGGATGGGGACGGCTGTGATGATTACGAACGGGAATATTCCGGATATTTTAATCCGGATCGCCGCCGGAGAACGTTTCGGGACGGTTTTCCGTC
>CALAEB010000471.1 GCA_937890875.1 uncultured Anaerolineaceae bacterium
AATAACGCACTGCTTGAAATCGACTCAGGACGGGTGGACGCTACGGTAAATGACATTATTCCTTCGAGCCTTGGAGCCACGGAACTGGGGATCGAAATTGACAGCCGGATTATCAAGGAATTTAGTGCGAATCCGATTCATTTCCTTTTTGTCAAGACCGATGAAGGCGAACGGTATCGTGACCTGGTTGACAAGGCGCTTGAACAACTACGCGAGGACGGTACGCTTACAAAGCTATCGATCGAATATCTGGGTGGTGATTATACGGTTGATGAAACTGAGCAAGAGCAATAAAGCAGGTTTGGTAATAATACGCCTGAGTGACTGCATCTTTCTTTGATGCATGCCGTATGGATTCCTCCTGCCGCAAGGGTGGGAGGAATCCGTTATGAATGTCGATGACGCGTAAAACGCGCTTTATCTTATCGTTACCGCACTGGAGATTTTAGATGGGGAAGATATTTGATATCAAGTTTATGATCGGTTCGGTGCCCGAAATCCTTACGGGCCTGCCGATGACACTTCTGCTGGCCTTTATCTCAGCAGGGATCGGATTTGTGATTGCGCTTACGGTGGCGCTGGTGCGTTACTTCAATGTGCGCGTACTCAGCACGGTGTGCAAAATATATGTATCTTATATCCGGGGTACGCCAATGCTGGTACAGATTCTGCTGACATTTTTCGGTATCCCGCTCCTGCTGAAAGTGATCAATTTGCGTTGGGGGACTACCTACAATGTGAATTCTCTTCCGCGTGAAATGTTTGCGATCATTGCGCTTTCGCTTAATGCCGGCGCTTATATGTCCGAAACCCTTCGCAGCGCGCTGCTGGCTGTGGATATCGGTCAATTAGAGGCTTGCTATAGTGTCAATATGACCACCCGGCAAGCGCTTGTGCGCATTATTATGCCCCAAGCGTTCAGCATTGCCATTCCGCCGCTTGCCAACACATTGGTATCCTTGGTAAAGGAGACCTCGCTGGTGTTTACGATTTCCATTGTGGATATGATGGCCCAGGCGAAAATTGTTGGCGCCCGCGGATATCGTTTTTTTGAGGTTTATATTGTTGTATCGATCATTTATTGGGTCGTATGTTCTCTGATTGCGAAAGCGCTGACGACTGCGGAAAAACGCAGCCGCGCACATGAAAGGAAATTGTACGCATGATTGAGTTGCAAAACATCCACAAATCCTATGGAAATAACCATGTGCTTCAGGGTATTGACCTTACGGTCTGTAAAGGCGAGGTGGTCACAATCATCGGCCCCAGCGGTTCCGGAAAAACCACCCTGCTGCGCACTCTTAATGGCTTGGAGATTCCAGATTCTGGAACGATTTCGGTTGCCGGAGAGCATCTGGATGCCCAAACTGTCACGAAAAAAAATATATACCGGTTGCGCGCTCACTCATCAATGGTATTTCAGCACTACAATCTGTTCAAGAACAAGACGGCTATCCAAAATGTCACCGAAAGCCTGATTGTAGTAAAAAAGCGAGCTGCGGCTGAGGAAAAAGCGCTGGCCATTTTGGATCGGGTCGGGATGCGGGATAAGCGTGACGAATATCCTTCGCGTTTGTCTGGCGGGCAGCAGCAGCGCGTGGGGATTGCACGGGCGTTGGCTGTGGATCCCAAGGTCATGCTGTTTGACGAACCGACCAGCGCGCTTGACCCTGAGTGGGTGGCAGAAGTATTGGCGGTCATTGCTGAAATCGTGAAGGATGGACTGACGATGGTGCTGGTTTCCCACGAGATGAAATTTGTCCGCAATGCCGCGACCCGGGTGCTGTTCCTTGACGGTGGGCATATCGTTGAAGATGGTACACCCGATCAGGTGCTCAACCATCCGGCGGAGAAGCGAACACAGCAATTTCTGCAAACGGCGAATCTCTTGTGATAAGCAACTTTCGTAACATCAATAGTATTAATTCGGAAACACAGTATTTCCGGTGAATTGTTATAACTTCTGATTCCAGGCATCCGTTCGGTATTTCTGTTCGGCATGTTCAGCCGTGCGGAATAATTTGTCTTGCGTGTAGCCAGTTTGGTGGATCTCGCGGCCGTGGCTGAATCCCGTATGCTGCTGTTTGCCTAATATTTTTTCTTCTTCCAGGTATCTTAATTTCATGGCCGAAGTGGCGTTTCCGTTAATCACCCTGTAGGGTGGCTTTATTAATGATCAACAATGCAAAGATAAATTGGATCTTGCATAAAAAAATATCCATGGTAGAATGTATACAGATTGTATACAATAAGGATACAAGAGGAAACAAATGGCACAAGCAGATGAGATATATCAGGTTATTCGAGACGAAATTATCCACGGGGTGTTACCAAGTGATACCCCGTTGCGGGAGACGGAATTAGCGAAGCGGTTTAATGTCAGCCGAACGCCGGTAAGAGAGGTGCTGCACAGACTTGCCTCTGAAAAACTGATCCGGACAATTCCGAATGCCGGTTCTTTTGTTGGCGCATTTACCTGGGAAACTGTTAATGAAGTATTTGCTATCCGGCAGATTTTGGAAGCTTATGCGGCCGGTCTGACAGCTGAAAGGATCACGGATGCCGATCTGAAAAAGATGGAAACGCTTTATCAGGAAATGGAAGTCGCTGCCAATAAAAACGATTTCGAAGCGTATGCGCTTTTGGATGAGGCATTCCATGAAATGATCAATACTATATGCGGAAATAAACTTCTGACTGACATAATTCATTCCTTGAATGATCGGGCTAAACTGGCTAATCTCCGAAGGGAGCATTATGCCAGAGGTGAAATCCAGTATTCACTTGCTGATCATAGAAAAATTATTGATCTGTTCTCCGAACATAATGCGAGTGATGCCAGCGATATTCTCTTATCTCACGGGAAGACAATTTTTGGCGGATTGACGAATAACCCTATAATCAATGTTTTTAAACCTAAGGAGAAATAGATGCGAAAAACAATTCAAGATTTG
>CALAEB010000472.1 GCA_937890875.1 uncultured Anaerolineaceae bacterium
GGGCTGTTGGAAGATCCACTGACGGATGAAATCATTTCCCGGTACCTGGCCGATTTGAAGGCGATGCAAATTGACACGCTGGTGCTCGGCTGCACGCACTATCCGCTGCTGCGTCCGGCGATCGAGCGTTATATGGACAGCGGGGTTGCCTGTGTCGATCCGGCGGAGGCCGTATCCTTGGCGATGAAAGCAACCCTGCAGGAGAACGGGCTGCTGAACCAAGCAGCCATCCCGCCCCGCTATGAATGCTTTGTCAGTGACGCCGCGGAAAAAATGGCCGAGTTCGCCAACCGGATCATGCCTTTTCAAATCGAAAATGTACATAAAATCAATATTGAAGCATACTAAGCGGTAATTTGGAACCCGGATATTCCCTTTGAATAACAGAACCGCACAGATTTTTTCAAAATCCGAAAAGCTGATCCCCGTTTTTCCCTGAGATCACTTCGGGCGGCAATGTTATACTTGAAGCGTACCAACATTACAGGAAGGAACACCATATGGAAACATTACATACAATTGCCATCAGGAAATCAGTTCGAAGCTTTACTTCCGAACCTATTTCAGAAGACGTCTTACAAAAACTGATCGCTGCCGGCAGTGCCGCACCGGTGGGGATGGGCGCGCATCAGACGGTAAAAATTACCGTCATTCAAAATGATGCACTGATTGAACAAATCCGAAGTATGATCGAAAAAGCGGCTGACAGATTTAATTTCAATCCGTTCTATACGCCCAATGTTCTGGTGGTCGTATCCTGCCTGGATGACCCGTCCTCCAAGGGCAGAGACATTTCCAACGCTACCTGCGTGGTTGAGAATATGCATCTGGCCGCCACAGACCTCGGACTGGGAAGCGTCATCCTGTGGGGATGCATTAAAGTCATGGCGGAACTGCCGGAAATTCACCAGCTGCTGGAAATCCCGGAAGATTTCATCCCGCTTGCCGGCTTGTCAGTCGGTCACACCACGGAAGCAATCGACAAGGCAAAACCGGACAAGAAATTCCTTGAAGTCAATGTAATCCGGTAACTTCCAGCCATTCGGCTTTTGACACCCGAACCAAATTTCAACTGGACAGAACAGTTATTTTATGATCGTAGCTGCCGGCATAACCGGAGGATACGACCATAAAATAATTTTTTCTCAATATCTTCGAACAATTAGGATAGTGATCAGACTTTTGAACAGTAAAGGATCTTTTTTTTCCGCTGAACTTATTTTCAAACGTCGGATCCGAAACAAACTGAATTATGCTCCGATATGGCTTTGATAAAAAAGAGACAATGATCCGCCTCTGGTGCGAAGAAAACGGAAAAAAGAAGGCGGAAGCCTGCCTGCTGCCAGGGTCGGGTTGCAATTTGTGCGGATTCAGCGTCGATGGTGTCGAATATCTGCTTCCGCCGCCGTTACCGGGGATTGATAACCGGCATTTCGGAACTCCGGTCCTCTATCCCTTTCCCGGTGTTGTCAGCGAAAGGAAAATGACATTTGACGGCGCTGAATACCTTTTTCCGACGAACCGGGGGACGGTCTACCGCCACGGTTATGTGACGGATCAAAAGTTCGAAGTTTCGGAACCGGAACGCTGCGATGACGGGATTTGTGTCCGAGCATGGATCGAAATCAAACAAAATCATCCGCTTTTCAGGATTTTCCCGATCGAAAACCGGCTTGACCTGTGTTTCACGCTGAAGGCGGACCGGCTGCTGATCGACATTCAAATCAGCAACCTGGATGCGGAAAAACGGTTCCCGTTCGGATTCGGACTTCACCCTTACCTGAATCTTTTCGGGTCGGGAGAAACCGTCACCGTCCCGATGAAAAAATGGATGGACCTGGACACGGGCAATCTGCTGGATCCTGTTTACGGCCCGGCGGACCTTCGCGAACCCACCGCGCTGAAAGATCTGGTCATTGACGCCGTTTGGTGGGGAATGGGACCGGAGAACCCGCAATCCGTTTGGTACCCTTCCATCGGAAAGCGGTTCACAGCGGCAGCCAGCGGGATCTTTACCCATAGCGTCACGTA
>CALAEB010000473.1 GCA_937890875.1 uncultured Anaerolineaceae bacterium
CAAACAGGCATATGATCTGACCGTATGGTCATGCCTACTGCAAAGCTGCCCACTACCGCAATATTTGGTTTATCCATATTTTCCTGCTCTCCTTTTTCCTATACAGGATGAGATAATTGTCCTGTAGCGCAAGCCATGATCCGTTCCTGATCTGCCTCAGACCGGGAAAACTCACCGGTAATTTTTCCCTCATACATGACCAAAATCCGATGGCAATTACAAATCAATTCACTGAGCTCGGAAGAAATAATCAGAATTCCAACGCCCTCTTTTGCCAGATTATGAATAATTTGATAAATCTCTGCTTTTGCCCCGATATCAATTCCGCGTGTCGGCTCATGAACGATAAAAAAAGACGGCGCTGTAGCCAACCCGCGGGCAAGAATCGCTTTTTGCTGGTTGCCTCCGCTGAGGTTGGCCATCTTTTGGAACAGACTTGACAAACGGACATCCAGTTTTTCCGTATATTCAGAAGCGAAAATATCGGACTGCTTGGAATGAATCAAACCGCCGGTGCTGAGGTCGGAAAGGCTGGATACGATGATATTATCCCGCACATTCATCATCAGAATCGCTCCTTCACGGCGGCGGTCCGCCGGAATGTATACCAAGCCTTCATCAATGGCTTTCTTGGGAGAGGTGATATGTTTTTCGACACCGTTTACTTTGATCGCACCTTTTTTGATCGGTTCCAACCCAAACAGATATTTCCCAAGCTCATCTTTTCGGGAATCCGGCAAGCCGGCAATCCCTACAATTTCGCCCTTTTTCACTGAAAAGGAGACCTGATCCAACTCACCGTCGACTGTAAGTCCGTTTACTTCGAACAAGGTTTCTTCTGCAGGCGAATTCAGAATTCCGTTTTCTGAACAGATTTCCCGCCCCACCATCCGGTTGATCAGCAGGTCAACTGTCGCATTCTCACGGTTGAGATGATCAATTAATTTTCCATCCCGCAAAACCGTAATCTCATCCGATATGTCAAGAATTTCATCCAGATGATGGGAAATAAACAGGACCGCAACGCCCTGGTCCCGCAGATTCCGCACAATATCAAAGACATGTTGTGTCTCTTCCTTGGTTAAAGCCGAATTGGGCTCGTCAAGAATAAGAATCTTTGCATGCGTAGAGATCGATTTTGCAATCTCCACCAACTGCTGTTTTGCCACCGAGATATCTTTTACCAGCAAATTCACATCTAATTGGGGCAGCCCCAAATCAGACAACAGCGCTTTCGCCTGTTCCTGATATTTCTTTCTTGGTACGATCGAAACTGAGGATTGACCATTGGTTCTCCATAAAAAAATATTTTCCGCAATGCTCAGATTCGGGCACAACGCTAATTCCTGAGAGACAACAGAGATCCCTGCTTTCAACGCAATGGAAGGATTATTGATTTTAATCGGTTTCCCATTCAGCCTGATACTTCCTTTATCCGGCTGCAACTGGCCAACCAGAATATTCATCAGCGTACTTTTTCCGGCGCCATTCTCGCCAACAATCGCATGGATTTTACCGGGATAAACTGCCAGGGTTACATCATCCAGCGCCCTGACACCCGGGAAAGTTTTTGTGATTCCACATACTTCAATGATCGGTTTTGAATCGGATATCATTATCTGCTGCGCCTCCGGAAATTTGTTTCTGCAGAGATACACTCTGCAGAAACAAGGTGAAACATTTTTGCTATTTCAAAAATTCATCAATATTGGTATTGTCGACAACCAGTGCCCCGGTATCAACATCACTGACTTCTTCTCCCTGAATCGCTTTATAGACCAAAGCGATGGCCTCATAGCCTTGGGTATAGGGATCCTGATCGATGGTTGCCGCGATATCACCGGACTTAATCAACGTCAGCGTAGTATCCAGCAGGTCGAAACCAACAACAACGATATCTTTGGAAAGACCTTCCCGTTTCACGATTTCCCCGGCGGCAGGATTTGTGCAGCACTCCAAAGAGACAATACCGGTCAAATCCGGGTACGTTAATACCGCGTTTTCAATGTTTGCGTAATAATCCTGTGGCTC
>CALAEB010000474.1 GCA_937890875.1 uncultured Anaerolineaceae bacterium
AAGCAGTCTGCGCGTCTTTATCAACGATACGTTTTTATATGAAACGACGGATGTTATCCTGAAAGAAGGGAGCATCGGTGTCACCGCCCGTTCCAGAGGATTCTCTCCGCTGACCATCGCCTTTTCGAACTTCGAGTTGTATGCGGTTGAGTGAGGCGCAAAACCGGAAGATGTTAAAATGCTCACAATTTCCTGATATTTTTTCCAAAGCGAAAACTCTTTAATTTTTTAATGCAATTTGAATTAGTATTATTTTTTTTCTTATCCACTGGTTCTCTCTGGAGGTTTAAAATGCGAGACAGAAATATGACTTTCCTTGAATTGGCGTATGAAACCTTGAAAAAAGCACAAGTCCCGTTAAGTTCAGAAGGTATATGGGAGAAAGCCAAAGAATATGGTTATCAAGAATTTGTGAAAACAGTTGGGAAGACGCCAGTAAATACTTTGTCCGCAAGAATTTATGTTGATATCAGAGATAATCCTTCTACAAAGTTTAAACAATTTAGTCAACGCCCCGCACTTTTTACACTCATTGACATGCCAGCAGACGAAGGCACTATAACTGAACCTGTAGAGAAACGAAAGAACTATCGGGAACGGGATTGGCATCCATTGTTGTCTAGTTTTGTAATAGGGGATTCTCATTTTAAATGCTATACGAAAACCATTTTTCATGAGAAATCTAAGAAACTCAAAAAAGGTGAAACAGAATGGCTCCATCCAGATATGGTTGGCATTTTTTTCCCTTTCAAAGATTTTTCTCAAGAAACAAATGACTTGATTCATGCTTTTAACGAAAATGAATTTAGATTATTTTCGTTTGAATTGAAAATCAATATCGATTTTCTAAATATTCGGGAGTATTATTTCCAAGCCGTGTCAAATTCCAGTTGGGCGAATGAAGGGTATCTTGTCGCTGCAGAATATCAGGATGATCCGGATTTGAAACAGGAAATGTTTCGATTAGCCAACTCATTTGGCATTGGGTTTATTCGATTAAATATTGCGAACATAGAACAAAGCGAAATAATTGTTCCTGCGAAAACAAAAAATAGTTTGGACTGGGAAACGATCAATCGACTTTCAGAAATGAATAATAATTTCTCTGATTTTATTCAAACGGTAGTAAAAGATATCAATGCGAAAGAAGTACGCAATCCCCGGAATTATGATGAAACTTTTTCCGACGAGAATAAATTAGCTGAGTATATTCAACAAAAGGGATTGTAATAATTTCTCTTTCTTTAATTTGGCAGTTTTTTTGTATTTGCTAAGAGTCCGACGGCGAAATCATCATGATCAGCCCGATGGCAATGATCGCCTCTCCCAGGATGACGCCTGCCGATTGCAGGGGACCGAAAAACGGGACACTGGGGAGCTGATGCGAACCGAAGCCGAATACATCGGCCATACCGGTGAACACCGTGATCACAAAACCGGTCCCGACCAGCCGCAGTCCGAAATCAGCGGTCAGTGAGACACTGCCTTTCGACCAGAAACACATTAGGGAGATATAGCCCCCGATGCAGATGATCCCGATACCGACGATGAAAGCGGCCGTCTGAACGAAGCCGATCACCGGGCTGCGGTCCAGCCCGAACATGGAAGGCCTGGCGCCCAGCAGCAGCAGCAGATAACCGGCGATGGTCGTTATTAAACCGACCCGCAGTCGTTTTGAAGAATGCGGCACATAATTCCCTGTGTCGTTTTTTTCCGTTTTTTCGCTCTGTTTCATTGAAATGCCCTTTCTAAGATGCGGCACCAATTTCCGTGAAAAATATTTCCGATATCTTCCTGAGGATACCCGCGTTCGGCCAGGATGCTTTCCAGCTTTTGCAGGTCGCTGATGTCATTCATCTCTTCCGGGATGTTCGGAAACCCAAATCCGCCGTCAGAATCGGTCCCGATTGCGGCATGCCGGGAATTTCCGGCGATTTGGCAGATATGGTCAATATGGTTCGAAAGTGTCTGCAGGGTTACCCGGCTTCGCGGATCACCGTCGTTCCATTCCGTATCCAGAAATCCGTTAAACGGCAATACGCCCATCACGCCGTCCCGCTCGACCAGACGGGCGATCGTTTCATCCGCAAAATGCCGCTCATTCGGCGGATTTTTTAATAAAGCCCGGCAATTGCAGTGACTGGCGATGACAATGCCTTCGTAACGGTCCAGTGCTTCGTTTGCGCTCTGCGTGTTCATATGCGCCGTATCCAAAACAAACCGCTTTTCCGCCATAACGGACAGCAATTCGCGCCCTTCCGGCGTGAAACGCCGGGTTGTGTTTACGAAAGCCCCGCCGCACCAGCGGCCGCCTTCCCAAACCGGGCCGATGATCCGCATTCCGCGCCCGTAGTATTCATCCAGATCACTGAAATCCCGCAGACTCTCCGCGCCTTCCCACAGGATAACCAAGCCGACCGGGCAGGTCTGCCCCGGCGATCCGGCTGTTGGCTCCTGCCAGGCCTCGATGGTTTCCCGGAGTTCGGGTTTTGAACGGATCAATCTGAATTTTTCCGGGTGCTGTTCCTGCCAGCGATGATAAAAGTCCAACTGGGTCAGAACGGAACGGTGGCATTCGTCAGCCGTGTCATAAGACGTGCCGATCCGTTTCGGTCCGGTCCGATGTGCGGGCGGTTCCAGAAAAACTGTGCAGAATACGATTCCGACCTTGCCTTTTTGCAGTTCCGGCCAGCCCACGGTCGCCTGATGATCGGAGTTATCCGGTTCCCGCCTGCGGATTTCGGCTACCGGAAGCGTGTAGTCCCGCTGTTTCTCCAATGATTCATATGCGAAATCGATGTGTCCGTCAACAATAAAAGTCATTCCGGTCCCTTTTCTGATTTCTTTTCATTATACGCCAAATAAGATCCTGCCCGCCAAAATAACAGCTCGGCGGCAATTCAGATTTTGAAAAAATCTCTTCGTTGTTGTTTTGTATCTGCGCAAAACAACAACGAAATTACCTTCTGTATTTGGGAAGAAAATCGGAAGTGCGAATTTCTGCGTCAAAACAGCGGTTCTGCCGTAAGCCAAAATCTTGATCTGGGTGTCAAACGTCGGAAGGACAAACACCTCCTTTGCGTAATTAATATGTTTGATCCCCCAACCATTCTTGGGAATTCTGTCATGTATTCCGGATTTTTTGCACTATGATTAAAGCAGAATCATTTTCGTAATGTGTAATGTGAATGTATTCTGAAAGGGGGGAAAAGAATGGAAAAGCAGTACAGCGCACAGACATTGGATTTGCTGTTAAACTTCCAGAAGATGGAAGAAAACGGCAGCGCGATTTATTACCGCATTGCAGAGCGTGAGAAAAATGCGGAAAACAGAGCGATTTTGCTGCGGATTGCCAGTGAAGAAAAAAAACATGCGGATATTTGGAAACAGCATACCGGAAAATCGGTCCAACCCAGCCGTTTCCAAATCTTCTGGTATACTCTGCTCAGCTACATTCTGGGATATACCTTTGTCATAAAATTGATGGAAAAGTCCGAAACGGTCGGCAAAGAAGCGCTGCGAGCGGTTGAAGCGGATTTTCCGGAAGCGCGGATCATCATGGATCAGGAGCAGGAGCATGAAGAACGGCTGATCCAAATTTTGGATGAAGAGCGGCTGCAGTATATCGGTTCCATGGTTCTGGGGCTGAACGATGCGTTGGTTGAATTGACCGGGACTATCGCCGGCCTGACTTTCGCGCTGGCGAATACCCGGCTGGTTGCATTATCCGGCATTATCACCGGCGTTTCCGCCACCCTTTCGATGGCGGCCTCCAACTATCTGGCGGAGCGTGCGAACGGAAACCAAAAGGCGTTGAAATCCAGCCTTTACACCGGAGCGGCATATTTGATTACTGTGGTACTGCTGGTGCTTCCTTTTTTGCTGTTGCCGTCCGATATGTATCTGGCAGCGCTGATCATCATGCTCATAACGGTCATTCTTATTATCTTCTGTTTTACGTATTACATTTCTGTAGCGAAATCGCTGCCGTTCTTCCAGCGTTTCGGTGAAATGGCGCTGATCAGCCTTGGCGTGGCGCTGATATCTTTTTTCATCGGTCTGATTGCCAAAAGAGTTTTGGGAATTGATGTGTAACCACGGGCAGCAACTGAATTGTGGAACAGGGATCTGCCACAGGGTAATCAGAGGAACCGAAATATAAAATAAAAAAAATTGAAGAGGATGAATATAAAATGAAAATCTATGATTTTACTGCAAAAGACAATCGCGGCAATGATGTTTCCTTGTCCGCATATGAGGGAAAAGTGATCCTGGTTGTTAACACGGCAACACAGTGCGGACTTACTCCGCAATATAAGGCGCTCGAAGAATTGTATGAAAAATATCGCGAGCAGGGACTCGAAATTCTTGATTTTCCCTGTAATCAATTCAAAGGGCAGGCTCCGGGCACGGATGAAGAGATCGACAGCTTCTGCCAGCTGAATTACAATACAAAATTTCCCCGCTTTTCCAAAATCGATGTGAATGGAGATCAGGCGCATCCGTTATATGTGTGGCTCAAAGAGCAGGCGCCTGTGGACAAAGGGGACGACGCCTCTGAGGCGTTTGACAGGAAAATTAAGCTTCTCAATCTGTTTGCGAAACCCGGCGACATCAAATGGAATTTCGGTAAGTTTTTGATCGACAAGTCCGGGCAGGTTGCCGAGCGTTTTTCTCCAGGATACACGCCCGATAAACTTGCTCCGGATATTGAAGCCTTGCTGGCTGCCTGACACCTTTCAGCGGCAGCGTTTCGAAATATGACAGAAAGAGAGATATTCCGCGGTTCTCCTGTTTCCCTCAGGAAACGGGAGAACCGTAAAGCGGTCATTTTCGAGCATTTACTTTTGGCACACTGATTATATTTTAAGTAATGTTTCAGCAATCAAAAAAGCCGCGCGATTTTTATCGCGCGGCTTTTTAAATCATACTTAATCTGACGCTGAGGAAATTACTTTTCTTCAGCGGCTTCTTTCTCGGCAGCTTCGAAATCACTGTCCAGCAGCGATTGCCAATCCATATCCGCATATGCCATTGAGTCGACCCGGCGGACGGACAAGCCGATCCGGTGATTTTCCGGATCAATCTTGATCACGCGCAGCGTCAGTTTTTCGCCTTCTTTGAGGACTTCTTTGGCATGTTCAATCCGTTTTTCGCTGATTTCGGAAATATGGATCAACCCTTCGATATCATCATCCAGTTTTGCGAATGCGCCGAATTTTGTCAGCCGGGTAATGGTTCCTTCAACCAGCTGCCCGACCTGATATTTTGAAACGCGTTCGCCCCACGGATCTTCCTGCGTCTGGCGGATGGAAAGACCGATGCGTTTCTTTTCTTTATCTACGCTGATCACTTTCACTTTGACTTCCTGCCCGATCTCCAGCGCTTCGCTCGGATGTTTGATATGATCCCAGGAAATTTCGGAGAGGTGGACAAGGCCGTCCGCGCCGCTGATATTAATAAACGCGCCGAAATCCGCCAGGCTGGTCACCCGGCCTGTCCGGATATCGCCTTCGTTCAAATTATCGATGACGCGTTCTTTCAATGTTTCGCGTGTTTCCGTGCTGGCTGCCCGTTCAGACAGGATCAGCCGGCGGCGTTCACGATCCACTTCAATCACACAGACTTTAACCGGGTCATCGATCATTTTGCTCCAGCGCTGTTCCGGTGTGTCCCCGGTCATCGCAGCGCGGCGGGAGAGGCTGATCTGCGAAGCAGGAATAAAGCCGCGAATCGTCTCCAGATCGACAATCAAACCGCCTTTGTTATACCCGGAAATTTTGCTTTCAAAAGGTTGCTTGGAAGCCAGCAGTTCTTCCGCTTTTTTCCAGCTTTCTTCTTCACGCGCCCGCATATAAGAAAGAACCAGATTCCCGTTTGAATCTTCGGGATTAAGAATATACACACTGATTTCCTGATCGACACTCAGCTTATCTCGTTCAGCCTTGGGAATCGATTCGAGTTCTTTCCCGGAAATGATGCCTTCAGATTTCGTGCCAACATTGACCAAAATCTGGTCCTGGGTAATACTGGCGATAACTCCTTGACGAGTTTCACCCTGACGGGGGAAATCAATATTGATGCCCTTTAACTCTAACAGGGATTCCATGTTGTCATCGGGGTCAAGGTTTACCCCCTGTTCATTAGGGGAGACGATAGGTTCCATAATTTTTGTTCTTTTTCTCCAACAAGAAAGGTTATAAACATTATAAGTGTCTTTCAATTTGTTGACAAGATAAACACTTTGCATTCGTTGACGAAAGACAGAATAATATTTTTTTCAATCATTAATCAATTCTAACCACAACATTTTGCTAATATCGGTTGCTTGTTACAATTAACGTCTAAAAATCAGGCAGTTCCCTCCGGATCGCCAAAGATTGCGCCGTCCGCGTAGATTCCGTAAACCGGCAATTCATCCAGCAGCAGGTCGAGCCAGGCACGGTCTTCTGCATTGGAAATCATTTCCTGATAGTTAAAAATGATAACATATGCTTTTCCATTCAGTACCTCCTGTTTCATCCAGGTTTTTTCCGCCTCAAAAGATTTCCGCTCTTCCTGGTTGGCTGCATTAAACATTGGGGGAAGGATGTAGGCCGGCTGATCGTTCATCAGCCACAAAAATGTCTGCCGGTTGCTGAACAGCATGGTCTCGTCCGGAAGCGTTTCGGCCGCGAGCCGGGTTTCAGATTCCCGCCAGACTTGCCCGGCAAAACCCTGTCCATCCCGATGATAGTCTCGGATCAGGTCAAATTCATCTTCAAACAGGAAAGCGGCAAAGAGCAGCACAAGTCCGGCCAGACCGATTCGCACCCGCCGGTTTTCACCGGACAGGAAAGCCGCGGCGGTCAGGCTCAGGGCAGTCAGCGAAATATACAGCGGCATAAAAATCCGATTGTCAAAAAGCGTCGATCCGTCGATGCAGATCACCACGAATACGACGGACAGGAAATAAACGATTGCCTGAAGCATGATCAGGATCAGCGCGGAAGAAGCCGGTTTCTCACCTTTTCGGAACCGGCGGAGAAATACGGAGAAGAGCCAGATGCTCCCTGCCAAAAGGCACAGCAGGCACAGGCCGGCCCAAAAAGGCAGCAATTTTTCGACCAGACCGCCGAATTCAGGCAGAAAGAAACCGGAAAGATTCAAAAAGCCTTCCCGGATTTTGTCCGCCGCGGGCCAATGCCAGGACAGGACCCGGTTGACCGAATTTTCACCGGCCAGCTGATTGCGGAGAAACCAAAAACTTAATGGGACGCAGGCGCCAATCGTCGTTGCCAGAAGAGCGCTGTTCCGCCGTTTGTTCCGATGAAAAATGTAAAAAATAAAGAGGATGGCGGTCAAAAAAGTTGCGGCGCCGATAAAACGCACCAGCGTCAGAGTACCGATCAAAAGACCGGTGAAAAACCATTCCGCCCGGCCTTTTTCATCCCGGGAATTTCTTGTGATCAGGATCAATGAGAGCAGGAAGAACGTGAGGAAAACGCCTTCGCTGAGCGCATAAATATGGGTTTGCAGAACCGGACCGCAGCATAGATAGCAGAGCGCGGCGGCAATCGCCGCCGCATTCCTGCCGGTCAGCAGGCGAAGCAGACCGGCAAAGAGCGGCAGATTCAGGACATAACAGAAGAAGTTAATGATCCAGGCGGATTTGAAAACATCAACGTCGGCCACCTGTGAAAGCCCGGAGATTAATAAGGAATAGACCGGCGGGAAATGGGTGATCAGACGCGGCAGTTTATCACCGGAAATCCGCGTATAGCCCAGACCGGCGGACAGGCTGCGCGCGCCGCCAAGGTAGGCGGCGGAATCGTTGGTCAGGCCGAGACCATAAGGCGTGGTATACCAAAACAGGAAAGCTGCGATCAGGCAGAGCAGAATCAGCGCTGCGGGGAAAAAGGCTTTTGGAATCCGGTTCTTCATGGACGTGTTCTTTCTTTAATGATTATATCAACACGCGGTCTCGTTTCCCGGAAAAGAACAGGAATTTGACATCGCTAGCCGAATTATGGATAAAGAGAGAAAGCTCGTGAAAGTCCTCTCCATATTTTCGAAATGCTGGTTGTCAACCAGGGATCATTCGGATCGATGCACGGGGATATTATAATTATTCCGGATTCCGCAAGTGGTAAGATTAAAAAATGGAATTCGAATGGCAAACCACCGCGAAAGATGGGCTTTTCGTCAGAGCAAACTCCATCTTTCGTGTTGCTGAGAAAAAGCGGAAACCCTGTTAACGAAAACTGAAAACCAAACTCATGGAGTGGTTATGTTTAAAAAAGTAAAAATGGCATTTGGTCTGGACCCGATTCAAAACCAACTTAAGGAATATACCAGGCAAATTGATCCGGTCAACCGGCTGGAAGCCTCTTTTGAAAAACTTTCTGACGAAGCATTAAGAAACAAAACGGCGGAGTTTAAACAACGGCTGGCGCAGGGTGAGACATTGGACGCTCTCCTGCCGGAGGCTTTCGCGGCAGTCCGCGAGGCAAGCAAACGTGCGCTGGGAATGCGTCATTATGATGTCCAATTGATCGGCGGTATGGCGCTGCATCATGGAAATATCGCTGAGATGCGCACCGGGGAAGGCAAGACGCTGGTCGCAACACTGCCGGTGTACCTGAATGCACTGGCCGGAAAAGGCGTTCATCTGGTCACAGTCAACGATTATCTGGCGCGGCGTGATGCCCGCTGGATGGCCCCGATTTACCAGATGCTGGGGCTGAGTATCGGCGTGCTGCAGATGGCGGCGCGCACGGATAACGGAAGAAAGGCGTTCCTGGTGGATTTCAGTGTCACTTCTCCGCGGGAGGACCAGAATCAGCTGCGGCTTGTCCCGCGCAAAGAAGCTTATGATGCCGATATCACCTATGGGACAAACAGCGAATTCGGTTTTGATTATTTGCGCGACAATATGACGATGAAATTGGACGAGCGGGTTCAGCGCGGCCACGCTTACGCCATCGTGGATGAAGTGGATAATGTCCTGATCGACGAAGCGCGCACGCCTTTAATTATTTCCGGGCCGGCTTCGGATAATGTGGATGAGTACTACCGGATGGCAAAAATTGTAAAACAATTGGCGCCTGAAGAATATGAAGTCAGCGAAAAGGACCAAAACGTTTATCTGACCGATAACGGGATGGATCATGTGGAAGAATTGCTGGGGATGGCATTGCGCGACCCGGATCGTCCGGAGGAGGTGACCATCGAACAGGAACGCATGATGGGTTACCTGAACCAGGCGCTGCGGGCGGAATTCCTTTACCGGCGGAATAAAGAATATCTGGTTCAATCCAATAAGGTTGTGATCATTGACAGTTTCACCGGCCGGCTGATGCCTGGCCGGCGCTGGTCCAACGGACTGCACCAGGCGATTGAAGCCAAAGAAGGAGTCAAGGTCGAGCCGGAAAATGTGACCTATGCGACCATCACGCTGCAGAATTATTACCGGATGTACCGAAAAATTGCCGGAATGACCGGAACCGCGCTGACAGAAAAAGAGGAGTTTTACAAAATTTACCTGCTG
>CALAEB010000475.1 GCA_937890875.1 uncultured Anaerolineaceae bacterium
GAAAGGGGACAGTGTATGAAATTTTTGATTACCGGAGGCGCGGGCTATATCGGTTCAACCGTCGTATCCGCATTGGAAGACGCGGGACATACGCCCGTCATTTTGGATTCATTAACGACCGGACGGGTGGAATTTACCCGCGGAAAGATTTTTTATCAGGGCGATATCGCTGATCCGCTCCTGCTCAGGCAGATTTTTTCCGACCATCCGGATATTTACGCTGTTTTACACTGCGCCGCGCTGATTGTCGTTCCGGAATCGGTTGAAAAGCCGTATGAGTATTATCGTGAAAATGTGGCGAAATCGAACGAGATGTTCCATATTTTGAATGAATTAGGCTGCAAACGGATTGTATTCAGCTCTTCGGCGGCAATCTATGATAAAGTGGATAACTTTATGGTTACGGAAGATTCACCGCTGGCGCCGAACAGCCCATATGCCCGGACAAAATTTATCATGGAGATGGTTTTGCAGGATACCTGTAAAGCGTATGGCATGAAAGGAATTGCGCTGCGCTATTTCAACCCGATCGGGGCTGATCCGAAATACCGCTCCGGTATACATGTGAAAGAACCTTCACATGTTCTCGGAAAATTGGTGGATACCGCTTTGGGAAAGCAGGACTATTTTATGATCACCGGCGTGAACTGGCCGACGCGTGACGGTTCCGGCATCCGTGATTATATTCACGTCTGGGATCTGGCAGCCGCCCATCTCAAGGCGCTGACCGAATTTGATTTGGCTTTTGAACGGGCGGGCAACCCGGAAGATAATTATCTGGTGATCAATCTGGGTTCCGGTCATGGCATTACCGTGATTGAACTGGTGGAGGCTTTTGAACGGGTTTTCGGCCACACGATCAATAAGAAAGTTGCCGAACCGAGGGCGGGAGACGTGGCTGGGGCTTATGCCAACGCGGACAGAGCCAAAAAGCTGCTGGGGTGGCAGTCCGAACTCAGCATTGATGACGGGATCCGTTCGGCGCTCGAATGGGGGAAGGTCCGCGAAAATATCTTGCACTACGACTGATCCCTGCAAGCCGGGATAAGACGAATATTGAGATTTAAACAGAAGGCGCCTCTTCATTATCGAGGCACCTTTACATTCAGCTATTCAACGCTTTTGACTTCCGGGCTATATTTGATCAGGGTGTCAGCAATTTGTTGGAAGAGGAAACTGTTGTTCTATTTTTTGTTGGGCTTTGCCCAACAAAAAATAGAACAACAAATAACTCCTTTTGGAAAATTTTACGTTTTGGATTTTCGGACCATATTCCGAAATGCCGGGGAAAACCGTTTCCGCCGCTTTATTTATTGATCACAGGTCACCTTGTAAACTGTGATGCTCTCCTCTTCCCGCAGCGTCAGGTATGCCCCGTCTTCGGACCAGAGCGACTGGATCACATCTCCCCCACTGACCGGCAGCTGGAACTGGCTCTTATCACGGGTGTTCAGGATCCAGGTTTTGTCCTGTGTATCGGTATAAAACACATGGCTTTCATCCGGCGACCAGTTCGGCTGAGTCATCGCCGGGTAAACCCGGTCATCATATTCGATTACGTGCTGCGGAAATTCCCGTCCGGAATGGCCTTTTTTCCGCACTTCTTCCTCCACGGTGCGTTCACCGGAAATCACATTTGCGAGCTCAATTCTTTCGCAGTCAATTCCGCAGCTGGCGGAAATCCGCAGCTGTTCATTATTGACCCATTCGATGACCGATTTTGAGCTGCTGTATTCATCGGTTTCAGCGGCTGTCCCGGGAAAAAGATCGACGGTAGTTTTCAGCTGGGATTCCATATCGGCGATCATCACGGTGTAAACTTTATCCGATGGCCTGAACGCGACAAAAGCCAGTTTTGTTGAATCCGGGCTGAAGGCAAAATCTCCGAATACTTTGATCCCGCTGGTGGCTGTTTCAGCCGGTTCGGTTTCATTTTCGGAAAAATCCCAGACGATCGCGTCGCCGGAAAACCATCCCCAATAGCGGCTTTCGGGCGCGACAAAGGCGAGCATGTTCCGGTTATCTGCCCACATAAATATCCCGCCGTCTTCCGCGTCGTCGAAAGTGGAGATACTGGCGCCGGTCGCCACCACGCAGGATTGGTCGTCTTCCACCTGGTTCCCTTTGAGGTCCAGCGTCGGCTGGATGACAGTTGGGGTGATCATTGCGGTCAATGTTGCGCTTTGCGGGTCGACCGGCTGCAGACTGGCGAGAATGCTGCTGCAGGCGGTAACAGCGGCCAGAAGCAGCGATGCGTAAAGAAGGTATGAAACCCTTTTCCAAAAAGAATTTTTTTTCATAATTTCTGGTAATTTACCGGATGAGTTTTTCAGACGGAATTTCAATTTCTCGATATCCATAAACGTTAATGATTTTTGTCTGGTAATACATTGTTTCAACGACGGTATCCGAACGATAGACATGAATATGGCCGTGCAGGTGCAGCATCGGCCTGAAAACTTTATTCAGCCAGCGGAAAGCCTTGATCCCGACATGCGGGAGGTCCTCCTGGTCGTGGATTTTCCAGGGCGCCGCATGGGTGACAAATATGTCCAGAAATCTGCCATAGCGGACCCTGTTCCAGAAAAGCTGCGGGACCAGCGAAAAAACATGCTGCCACATCTGATCCTGTGTGTACTGTTGTTTGCCTTTATTGTAACGGAGCGAACCTTCCACCCCGGCCAGCAGAAGCCGGTTGTTAAAGACGCTGCAGGACCGGTGGAGATTGGTCCCGGTGAATGGATTTCTCGGCAGGATGTTATCCGACCGCCAGACAGGATTGTTCTGGTGATTTCCAAGCACGAAGTAAAGCGGGATGTTGAGCGTGCTGGAGATGTAGTCCAGGTAATAAACCGGCAGGTCACCACAGCTGATGATCAGGTCAATATCCGGAAATCTTTTCGCCACCTGCGCGCTGTAGAGCAAACCCAGTTCGACGTCTGAAACGGCGAGAATTTTCAAAAAAGGCTCCTGTCCTCATACCACTTTTTTAACAATTCGAATTTTGACACTGCAACCAAAATTCAAAATGCCGGTTTTTGTCATTGATCCATTCCGCATCCCTGTCCACCTTTTGTCAATTCTTCGTCCGAATTGGCAGCAAAAGCAAGCCAACCACAGGTTTTCCTTGTCCATCCGAAAAGTTTTCCCATATTTCGAAATATTGCCATATCGGTCCGGAAATTCGATTCCTTTCAAATTTAAAGAGGATTGCACAGGATCGTTTTTTATTCTGAAATGCCGGTGCCGACCGCGACCGCGACCGCATATTCGCGAGTGTGGCTGATGCTGACCGACCATTGAGAAATACCGAGTCCGTCCGCGATTTTCTGTGCGTTCCCGGATAAAATCAGAACCGGCATCTTTCGCTCGTCATTGCCGATTTCGATCTC
>CALAEB010000476.1 GCA_937890875.1 uncultured Anaerolineaceae bacterium
GGCAATCGGTTCCCGCAGCGGCAGCCCGGCAAATAACAGGAAATGAACCTTTTTTTCACCGGTCCGCACGGAAAACGTTTCGCCCCGGTTCAACAGGACCGCCCGTTTTTCCGGAATCTCGACTTCCCCGTCCTTCTCAGGGAAAAATGCCGCGCCTGCCATGATATAAACAAATAGGGTCAGTTCCGGGTCCGTCTTAATTTTCCAGTCATGGCCGGGTTCAAGTTCGATATCCAGGAAAGTCATATCCACATAACGTCCCCGAAAAGCGCCGGCAGTCCCCCGATAATTACCGGAAATGATCTTGACCACGCTGCCGGTTTCGCTGATCACAGGGACGTTTTCCGCTTCAATATCTCCGTATTGCGGCTTGGTCATCTTATCCTTTGCCGGCAGATTCAGCCACAATTGAACGCCCAGCATCCGCTCGGCAGCCTTGGGCATCTCCTGATGAATGATACCGCCGCCGGCGGTCATCCACTGGCAGCAGCCATCCAAAATGCTGCCGCTGTTGCCGAGACTGTCACCATGCTCAATGTCGCCGCGGACCAGATAAGTCACCGTTTCGATTCCCCGGTGCGGATGCCAGGGAAATCCTTTCACATAATCGGCCGGATCGGTTGAATCAAACGCGTCCAGCATCAAAAAAGGGTCGAAATCTTCGACAGTGAGATTGCTCAAAACACGGACAAGCTTTACACCCGCGCCATCATACTGTGTTGTACCGGTTACAATTTTGTTAACAGTTCTGATCATCATGCCCTTTCTTTCCTTGGGAACCAAATACTTTTTCGATCTGCGAAATCGAATTTAAATCTGCGGCCGGACGACGGCCCGATAACGCTATTCTGAAAAGCATCCGCTGTTTGCTTCTCCAAACAGGAATTCGAAATCAGGCCGATCCTTCCGATATCAACGGACTGTTGCGCACCTTGATCCGATTCGAATTGCCGTTATAGCAATCGAAATCAGAATTCCATAGCCGAAATCCCCGCCGGCAGCCCGGCTGGAGTGGAGTTTCTCATTGAAACAGATACCCTGTCATGGACATGGACCCCATCACACAGTCATCATTAAAAACCGACACACTGTCCTCCGCTTCCACCGCGCCCAGCGCATACAGCAGCGGAGCAAAATGATCCGGTGTGTAGAACGCAAGCCGGGAGGATTCCCCCGCCCTTTCATAATGGACCACGTTATCGAAATCGCCGGCAAGGATGCTGGTCTTGATATAGGAATCAAATTCTTCCGCCCAGGGATACCCGCCTTCCATATCCCAATTGATCCGGGCCAGATTATGGACAACGTTGCCGCTGCCCAGAATGAGCACCCCTTCTTTGCGCAGCGGGCGCAGTTCCTGCCCGATTCGGAAGATTGTCTGCGCGTCCGCCCGGCGGTCCACACTCAGCTGGAAGACAGGAATGTCCGCCGCGGGAAGCATCCGGCACAGTACGGACCACGTGCCGTGATCAAACCCCCAGCGGTTATCGATCTGCACCTCATCCGAGATAAGGTCAGCCGTCAAACGAGCGAAGTGAGGGGACCCCGGCGCATTGTAAACGATCCGGTATAACGGATCCGGGAAACCGTACATATCGTAAATCATGCGGGGAGCTTCCGCATCCGTCGTTCGGCTCCCATCGGTATACCAGTGCGCCGAGACACACAAAATCGCTTCCGGACGGGGCAATTCCCTGCCCAACGCTTCCCATTTTTCCGTAAAAGGATTTTTTTCAATCGCGTTCATCGGAGAACCGTGCCCGACAAAGATTACCGGGGATCGTTTATTCTGCATACACTCGTCCTTTCATAACCTGAACAACAATTCTGATACTTTCTTCGCCATATACTGCAAGGCAATCAATTATTGGTTGTTTCTCTTTATTGTAAAGGAAAAATGAAAAGGATATAATCTGGTTGATAAATAAGCTGCCGGTTTGGGACAACCCGTGCTGCATAATTTCTATGGATACGGTACAAAAAAAGCCGTATAAACAGACACAACGGTAATCTGCGTTTTTGTAAAAAGATATCTGTTGTTTGCCTTCATCGAACGGACTACAAACGAACAATAAATGTTCTTATCTTTATATCGCTTGGGATTTAAACCTACTTTTATTATGGAAAAGAGTCATGTGATACAGTTACGGTGAAATGCCAATGGAATCGTTCGTTCTGATAAAAGACCTGTATGGGCCGAAAATAAGCCCGGACATACAACCCGGAGAACAAACCGCCTACAAAATCGAAAATGAAAGCGGCAACGGGAAGGTTATCCATTATCAGGTATTCCGAGGAATTGACCTGTTCTATAATGACTTGTCACTTTATCGATGCAAGCCAAACAATTCCCCTCAGCGAGATTTGATAGAAATCAACTATTGCAGGGCGGGGCAATTCGCCTGCGAATTCTGCGACGGCGCTTCAGCCTATCTTGAACAGGGCGATCTTGCGATTAACCTACTGACCAATCAACTTGCCCATTCTCACTTCCCACAATCCCGCTATCAAGGGATATCGATTACGATTGATATCCCTCAGGCATTGGGTACAATCACAACTGTATCTGAAGTATTAGGAAACCTGTTCATTGATCCTTACGCCATCCGGGATAAATTATGCGAAAATAATACCTGTTTTATCATGCGTGCGCAGGGAACGGTCCATCGCATTTTTTCGGAACTTTATACCACGCCGGACAATCTCAAACCGGGATACTCGAGAATAAAAGTGCTTGAATTGCTTCATTTCCTCAGCAACTTGAATACTGCCGGCTCATGTGAAAAATGCCCTTATTATTCAAAAAAACAGATCATGATCACCCGGCAGGTCAAAAATCATATAATCACCCACCTGGATGAGCCGGTTACGATCAACGACCTGGCCAAGAAATATCAGATTGGCGTAACCCCATTAAAAGCTTGTTTTAAAGACATTTATGGAACCACCATCGGAAACTATCGAAAGAATTACAAAATAAAAGCTGCCGCAGTCATGTTACAGGACTCCGATGACAGTATCGCAGTAATTTCAAACAAAGTTGGTTACAAAAACCAAAGCAAATTTGCGTCCGCATTTAAAAAGATGATGGACGTTTCCCCTACGGACTATCGAAAAATCAAAGACTAAACGGAGCAAAAAAAGACCCGCCGGGATTGAAGAAAACGAATGCAGACCATAAAATAGAGCATAGTTAGTCTACCCTAACTGTGCTCTATTTTTTTCGGCACATTAGGACTTCCTAAAAAGCAGATACGATAGGAGCGTATAATGAAAAAAAGAATCTCAAGTTTATTTTTAATCCTCGTCGCAGTTATACTCGCGTCGTTCACCGGATACGGCTTGTCTTATGCAGATACGGCAACCGATGTGCAGTTGGCTGAGGCATCCACCGAAATCGCGGCAGGTATATTTGCCGGCGGCAGCGGAACGGAAGCAGATCCCTGGCAGATCGCGACAGCGGAACAATTGGATTCCGTCCGCGATTATCTGGATGGTTTTTTTGTATTGACGGCGGATATTGACTTATCCGGTTATGAAAACTGGGAACCGATCGGCGCATTCGTTCCGGTGTCAGAAGAAGAGGAAGAAACACCCGAACTGGATCTTGCGTTTACCGGCACCTTTGACGGCGGCAACCATAAAATCTCAAACGTCCATATATTGAAAGAAACAACAGAAGGGGTCGGATTGTTCGGTTGCGTTGCGGGAGACCAGGCCTCCATTAAAAATCTCATCGTTGAAAATGTCGACGTAACAGGGGGCATGTTGGTCGCCGGGGTTGTTGGATACAGCCAATTCACCAATACGATCGATTCCGTTTCTTTGATCGGAGAAAACAACATCACCGGCGGTTTCCTGGTTGGGGGCATTGCCGGCGGTGGTTTCAGTAACATTCAAAATTGCAGCGCAGACGCGAATGTAACGCTGGTGGGGGACGGAGCACAAGGGATCGGCATTCTGGCCGGCGGGATGGAAACCAGTTCGATTATCGATTCCTCAGCGACCGGAACCGTGACCGTGACCGGGGACAGCAGTTTCAGCATTGGAGGATTGGCCGGCGCGGTTCATGAAGGTCAGACGGTAGAAGACTGTCAGGCGGATGTCGTTATCACGGTCGGTGAAAATAACAGTATGATCGGCGGATTGATCGGAAATGCCGGCACTTATGACGCGGAAAATCCTACACTGATCAGCAACGCCTCCGTGACAGCAGTAATTAATGCCCCCGACAGCGCTGAACGCATTGGTGGCCTCGTGGGTGGTGGTTTTTACCTCAACCTCTATAAGGAATATCGCCCGGTTCCGACTATTTTGAAAATAGTCGACGGTAAAACTTCCGGCAGTATTGACGGCGGTATGATCGTCGGCACAATTGCGGGGTATACCTACAATGATTCCATTGTTGAAAACAGTGAAAGCACAATGACCGTCAACGGCGCAACAGATGCAGATCAGATTGGTGCAACCGAGGAAACAGTCGGATTGGATGATTTGAAATAATCGCAGCACAAGCCGCAACCATTGAATAAACAAAAAATATGATTCCGTCTGAACAGCGGAATCATATTTTTTGTTTATTCAATGGGCCACGTCCGATTTGTCCAATATGGAAAATAAAAATACTCGAAAAAATAAAATATCCTTTTATCTTTTTGAAAGCACTTATTATACTGTCACCGAAATTATGCTTGAATCAGATAAAAAAAGCAGAGCCTGTCAGAGGAGCGTCACATTCGGGTTGATGTAGCGTTCCTTCTTCTGCGTCAGGCGGCCGAAATCGATCGATTTCACCGGGCAAACGTTGATGCACCCCATGCAAAGTTCACAATGATGGTTCCAGACCGGTTTCCGCTCCCGCAGAACAATGTTCCCGACGCCGCAAATCCGTTCGCATTTTCCGCAGCCGATACAACGATCGGAAATGTGGAAATGCCGGTCCAGACCGGCAGCCAATCCGATGAAGGCCCGATTGAACAGACCGCCGACATATCGGAACGGAACATTTCCGGCATATTCGAATGCCGCCGCCTGCTTCCCGCGGATGGTCACACCGAGCTCGGCGATTTTCTGCTCCGCGTTTGTAAACAGCATCCGCTCCCGTTCCTCGCCGAAACGGTCATACAGGAGGATGAAGTTCTCGGGCATCAGAATGGAAGTGCCGGCCTGCAGCGTTTTTCCCTTCTGCCGTAAATAATGCGCTGTCTGCTTCAAAAAGACACCGGACGAACCGCCGCAGTTCGCGACACAAAACAGATACGGATCGCCCTGGATCGACAGATTTTTAAGAAAAGCATGCGCAATTCCCGGCAGTCCGCCGAAATAAACCAGAAAAACAAATCCGGCCCGCTCCACACCGGTGGGGATATCGCCGCTGTGTTTCGCGATATTAATGACCTCACAGTTTCCCAGCACTTCGGCAATCCCCTGCGCAAGCTGCAGGCTGTTCCCGGTACCGGTAAAATAGAAAATCACGTTTTGCATGCTGCCTCCTTTTCATCAACAGCGTTGTCAATCGGATTATAAACCGAGAAAGCAGATTGTGATTCCGATACAGTGTCAGGTCAGCGATTTGAAAACGGTATTGGTTATACCGAATATGGGCTGATCTGCCATGTACCCTTTATTAATCATACAAATTTTCTTCCCATATTCGAAAGGCTTGCTTGAATTTCGAATTGCTGGTGCTGGGAGAACCATCCGAATAAAAACATAAAAGTCGTTATATAGGAACCGTTTATCAACAGGCGTTGACATCAATGCAAATAATTCGTATTTATTTACAAACTATTCATCTTCTTTTTAAAATACCAAAGAATCTCCCGAGTAAAAACGGAAAATTGGTTATATTAGGAAGCATTTATTGGCGCTCGCCAGAAAATGCAAATGCTTCGCATTTGTTTACATATTATTCATTCCCTTTTAATATTACATTTTTATACTTCTATTAAATCTTTTATTGTTTTCAAGGAGGAAAACGTGTATCGTTCCAAAACAAACCATAATAAATTCAACATTTCATTTATTATCGCTTTATCGCTACTATTTTCACAGGTATTTGCTTTTATTGCAAATGCCGAGCCGGTCAATCAAACCGATGTTGTTGTCAACGCCGAGATAAGCGAAACAAAACCTGAGGTTTTAGCTTATGAGGCGAACAATGTTCCCAACCGGATTATCACGACCTTTAACGGCGACACGCAGACACAAATCGGTTTCAACTGGTACACCACCGATAAATTCGATGATGCCAAAGTTTGGGTCAGCGAATCAGAAACCCTGGAAAATGCGATTACTTTTAATGCTGAAGCCGCTGAAGTAATATCGCACTATGGCGAAAGAGACGTAAACGGTTTCTTCATTTTTGCCGATGTAACGGTAGATGAAAACAAAAATGAAACCCTGAACGGTTACGTTACCGATGAAGGCAAAAGCGGCAGCAAATGGATGTATAATGCCGAAGGAAAGTCTCAGAGACTGCAAATCCAGGAAGTCACGGAATATTCCTACAAAGCACTGGCCACCGGTCTGACCCTGAACACCAACTATTATTATCAGGTCGGCAGCGAAGCAGGAGAAAAAAGTCCGATCGGACAGTTCACAACTTCTGGTGAGAGCGGGGAAGCTTTCACATTTATCCATTACACTGACACCCAGAACGCTTTCTGGAACGAGCATGTCCGGAATGAAGCGACTTTCGGCGCCGATACGCTGGTAAGAGCGCTCGAAACAGTGGAAGACGCCGATTTCGTTCTGCACACCGGCGATATCGTTGAAATTGCTGAAGTCGAAGACGAATGGGTCGACCTTTTCACCCAGTCAGAACCTTCTTTCCTGAAATTGCCCGTCGCCCCCGTGCCGGGAAACCATGATGAATATGGCCTGGTCGATCTCTACCCTGAAAAATACAACGAACACGTCAAT
>CALAEB010000477.1 GCA_937890875.1 uncultured Anaerolineaceae bacterium
GTGGATTCCCGCAACTTCTGCAGTCCGCTTTTCACCAAACTGCGGTTCTCGTTGGTCAGCGGGACCAGATCGGCGACTGTCCCGATCGCGGTCAGGTCCAGCCAGTCCGCGGCAGACACGCCCTCAACCGGATGCCGGCTGAACAGCGCTTCCGCCAATTTAAATGCCAGTCCGACGCCGGCCAGGTTTTTATCCGGATAGATATCGGAACTTTTTTTATGACAGATCACAGCGGCGGCCTCCGGCAGTTCGTCCGATGGTTCGTGATGGTCACAGATGACCATCTGCATGCCGAGCTCACGCGCGAAGGCGGTTTCCCTGGCGGAACGGATTCCGCAGTCAACCGTGATGGTCAGCGACACGCCTTCGTCATGCAGCGTCTGCAGCGCGTCCGCGTTAACACCGTAGCCTTCTTCAAAGCGGTTGGGGATATATCCGCGGACCCGCGCGCCGAATGTTTCCAATACCTGCACCAGCAGGCAGGTGGCAGTGACGCCATCCACATCATAATCTCCGTAAACCGCAATGGCTTTTCCGCCTTCAATCGCCGCCAGAATGGTCGTGACTGCCTGCTCCATTTGGTCCAGCCGGAACGGATCATACAATGAACCCTGCCGGCGCAAATAAACGGCGGCTTCCGCCGGCGCGGTGATTCCGCGATTATACAATAGTGTTCTCTGGATTCGCGGGTAGGACGCCAGCGCTTCCAGGACCGTTAAAGGTATAGCCGGATAAGTGTTCCAGCGATAAAGTGCTTCCGCCATTTTGTACGTGTGGCTCCTTCTATCGATAGATGCGGTCAACCCGATGAGATATGCCGCTGGTCACTTCATAATTAATTGTATTCCAGCGGGCGGCAACTTCCTCCGCACTGATTTCCTGGTCCCCCTGCCGTCCGATCAGGACGACTTCGTCCCCCGTTTGGGCCTCCGGAACGGTGTCCAGCTGGATCATGCACTGGTCCATACAGACGGTACCGACGACCGGAACGCGCTTTCCCCTAACCAGGACCTCATTGCCGGCTGTCCGGCGGAATCCGTCCGCATATCCAACCGGGATAACTCCGATCTTTTCATGGCTGGTCCGCGTATGGTAGCGATGGCCGTAACTGATGCCCTGTCCTTCCGGAAAGGTCTGGATCGAGATGATGCCGGCTTTCCAGCTCAAAACCGGGCGGAATCCATCCGGTAAAGGCGCCTGAGCGGCGGGAGCCAGACCGTAGATCGCAATTCCCGCTCGCACCATATCAAACCGGCGGGCGCGGGAATGAAACAACGCGCCGGCGGAATTGGCCGCATGGATAAGTTTCGGGCGCATCCCCGCGGCGGTTAATTGGCTGATCAATCCTTCCAGCCGGTCCAGCTGGATCCCGGTTGTCTCGTCCCCCGGTTCGTCCGAACGGGCAAAGTGGGTATAGATTCCTTCCGTTTGGAGCGTTTCGGTCTGCTGGATCCTGTTTAACAACATAGGCGCGGACGCTGCGGGT
>CALAEB010000478.1 GCA_937890875.1 uncultured Anaerolineaceae bacterium
ACGACCGGCTTTCCGCTGCGCTCGACACACCGCAGTTACTTTTGGAGACGCTTTCCCTGGCGATAGGAAATTTGCGGACAGAACCCGAAAAAGCGGGGATCGTTTTTACCGACGACTTCGCGCCTGTCGAAGAATTTACAAACAGCATCTTGCTGGACTCAATTTTTGAACCGGAAGAGAAAACACAGAGAGAAGGGCACGAATGATTCGGAAAACCGCCGCAGCTTTTTTTGTTACCGTATTTCCTTTTTTCCTCCTAATGGCGGCAGTGCTGCTCGTTTTTCAGCCGTGGTTTCTGCAATTCGAATATGCAAAACCGGATTTTCCTGAAGACCCTTTCGGATACTCAATACAGGAACGGATGACCTACGGAACTACCTGGCTCCGGTACATCACTCATCATCAACCGGACGCGTCTCTGTCCGGGCTCACGTCCGAAACAGGTCAGCCATTATATACCGACCGTGAGCTTTCCCATATGAAAGATGCGAAAACAGTTTACCAGTCAGCCAGAAACATCTGGCTGCTTCTGGTGTTGCTCGGAATCGCGTTTTTTTTCGTTCTGGACAAACGGAAAAGAAAAGCTTCTTTCGGCACAATTTTCTATAAGGGCAGTTTGATCACCTTGATCGGAACCGGAGCAATCCTGGCGGGAGTCATCTTTGCTTTCCAGCCCCTGTTTTCCGGTTTCCATGCATTGTTTTTTGCGGAAGGCACCTGGCTTTTTTATCCCACCGACAGTTTAATCCGGCTTTTTCCTGAAAAGCTATGGATAGACGGCTTTTCAGCCGTTGGGATCATAACGGTAATGCTGTCAGGTATTTTTTTACTGATCGGACGGAATTTCCGATCAGCGGAAAAACATCCTCGCAACCGTTTCGATGAATTGGAGCAGCAGCATCAGCACGATCGGACTTAAATCCAGCATTCCGGTCCTCGGCATAATTCGGCGGATCGGGTCCAAAAATGTTCCCATAAAGCGGTCTAAATATGCCCGGTATTTGTTATACGGCGGCACGATCCAGGAAACAACTACATAGACCAACAGCAGGGTCGACATGATACTTACAAAGGTGGAAATTAAAAAAAGAAAGAATTGACTCATTCGTCCTCACTCGCGTATTTATTTTTCTCTCGGACCGACTAATAAAGTCCCGATCCTCACATAGGTAGCGCCTTCTTCAACCGCGACCTGGTAATCGCTGCTGGTGCCCATCGACAATTCTTGCATGCAGGTTCCATAATGGGAATTTAACCTCTCGAGCACCTTCCGCATATTCGCGAAATAATCGCGATTTTCCTCGCCCTTTTCTGTATACGGCGGAAGTGTCATCAGCCCTTCAATCCTCAGTTGGGAACAGGCCTGCAATTTTTCAAGATCGCCTAAAAAACTGTCGGGGAGTTGATCCCCCTTCAGCACCCATCCGTTTTTACTGAGTTCCGCTCCAGTATTCAACTCAAGCAAAACAGGCATGATTTTTCCTGTTTTTTCCAGTGCTCGATTCAGTTTCAGTCCGATCTCCAATCGATCCAGCGACTGAAACATATCAAACAGTTCCGCAACGATTTTGACTTTCCGGCTCTGACAATGCCCGATCATATTCAGGCGGACCGTTTCCGGCGCATTCTCAAAAACGTTTTTTTTCTCAAACGTTTCATCCGGATAATTTTCACCGATCTCAACCACACCCAACGCGATCAACACCCGGATAATCTCCTCCGGTTTTGTTTTCGTCACCGCCATCAAACGGACCGCCTTGGAATCTCTTCCGACCTTCGCGGCAGATTCCGAAATGTTTGCCTGGATTTCGTATAATTTTTCCCGAATTCTGTTTTTATCAACCATGGTTACCCGAAATTAACGAAGACACCAAACCTGCCGGTTTTCCCATGATCGCCGCGATGAGAAAACCATTCCTGCGTATTGCAAACCGTACAGATCCCGGCAGTTTCGATCTGGCTGACGCCGGCCTCCGCTAATGTGATCCGATTCGCCTTCCAAAGATCGATATGGATGACGCCGTCCTGCTCAAAAAGTATTTCATCCAGATCATCCGGAAAAGACTGCCGGAATTTATCCCGCACATCCTGCCTGACGACAAAATGATCCGGCCCGATCGAAGGGCCGATCCCCGCGATCAAATCACGCGGTTCACAGCCGTAAACATTCACCATATTCCGGACAACATTTCGACCGATCCGGAGCACAGTTCCCGGCCATCCCGCATGATAGACAGCGGACACTTTTTTCACCGGATCATAAACAATGACCGGGACGCAATCGCCAAATCGCATTACCAAAGTGACCGCAGGATTATCCGTGACAAGCCCATCCGCGCGCATCGCCCGCGCACGCACATCACGCGGAACATCCGTGCAAATCGTCGTGGCGCCGTGCACCTGCCAGCCATCATACCGGGAAGCCAGATCCAGGTCAAAAACGGCAAACATCCGCCGCAGGTTTTCAAGCACATTCTCGTTGGAATCACCGACTGTCGTAGCCATGTTCAAACTGTTAAAAGGAGCGGGACTGACACCGCCAAGACGGGTAAAAAAGCCGTGTTTTACACCCAGATCGGTAAAACGTTCAAACTGGTAATATTTGAGCCCATTTTTTTCCGTCGCAATCATTTTCACCTAACTCTTTATTTTTTCATTCAGATAGGGGATAAGAAACCATGCTGTAAAAAAACCGAACACACCGCCTGTGAGGACACGTAAAAGCGGAGTGCTTTCCCGGACCACCCATATTGATGAGAATGTGCCGCTGAACAATTGTGAAAAACCGTCAATTGCAATCGGAGCAACGCCGAACAGAAGCCATATCCATAAGTTGATCTTCGGTATACGGCTGTTCGCCAGGAAAAAAATCAGGCAGAAAAGCGCAATCGCCAGAAATAACGCGAAATCGCGCTGACAGACAGCGAATTTATAGCCCATCTGTTCGTTTCCGATAAACTCCCGCATATCCGCAAAATCCATCTCTGAGGTGTCAACCATTTCCGGAAACGTCTTGACGGAATCTCCCATCTCGGCCTCCGGCAGCGGATAATATGGCTGTTCTCCATAAAGAAAAAAAGACCGGTAAGGAAGCTGGTGACACAGAAACTGATAAATCCAGTAAATCAGCTTTGCCGGAAGTTCATGCCCATGGTGCATCAAAACCGGCGCGAGCACCGGAAGCAGTGCATAAGCTAAAAAAACGACAAAAAAAATAAGAATATAAAATTGTTTAAAATATCGGGAGAGCTTATCCTCCATTCAAATTCTCCTGGTCCGCAAAATAAGCTATCCCGATCACTTAATTTTTAACTTCAATCAACGTTCCAACCTGACCCGAAACCTGAACATCACCAGGGTCAAGGCCGGCTTGTGGATTTACCCAGCGCCAAATCCATTTTGCATCTTCAGGACGGCAATTAAGACAGCCATGCGAACGTGGCGTGCCAAACCCGTTGTGCCAAAACACGCCGTGGATCGAAGCGCCGCCGGTGGCGAATATCACATTCCAGGGAACTCCGGGCGTATCCCAGCCGGAACCAGTCAGCGATCCGGACATGTGCAAGGAAATTGTTTTCCGCCACGGATAATGATTCCCGGTCGGGGTCGCGTAACTGTCGATCACTGTGCCATCGTTACTGAAAACCGCTCCGGAAGACGTCCGGCAGAAGAAAACCTCCACATCGTTTTCATAACAGGTGATAGTCTGGTAGGTCAGATCAGCGTAAATCCGTTTATTTTCAACTTCCGGATGAATCGGCGCAACATCCTCTTCGGTAAGCGGACTGAAAGCACGGGCGTCCACATAAACAACGTCACCGTAAGTCCCGTATAATTCATTCGCCCGGTAATAGGTTATATCGTTATTCCCCTGTTTGACCTCATCAATCCAAAAAAGCTGATCATAATAGACCCGCGGATTATGATCTTTAATCGACTGGTACCAGGGGGAAATCGGATCTTTTCCGAAAACGATTCCAGCATAGGGAACGGCCACTTTCGCCCAGAAGCCTTTGCCGACACTGGTGTCCGGTAAAGTCATCAACGGGTTGGAATTCGGTTCATTTTTGACCAGCTGCACACCCGGCGAATAAACATATCCATAAGGCGTTTCAAACCATGTAGCCGAATAAGTTCCCGCCGGGGTCTCACCGACAACCTGACGATAGACCGGGAAAACATAGTCTTCATAAACGCTTTTATTAATCTCAGCATCCGCGGACGGGCGCACGCGG
>CALAEB010000479.1 GCA_937890875.1 uncultured Anaerolineaceae bacterium
AACGTCCGCTTATTCTCGCTGCCATAGACCCCGTTGATTTTGTTATAGGAGCACATGACGGTCCAGGGCTTCCCGCCTTTAACGGCCCTTTCAAAACTGGCCAGATAGATTTCCCGCATGGTCCGTTCATCCGCCCTTACGTCGACCGCCATCCGGCGGGTTTCCTGATTGTTCATGCAAAAGTGTTTCAGCGATGTTCCGACATGTTTCGACTGGACCCCGCGGATGTGGGCGGCAGCCATCTCGCCGGAAAGATAAGGATCTTCCGAAAAATATTCGAAGTTGCGGCCGCATAAGGGAGAACGCTTGATGTTGGCGCCGGGGCCCAGAATAACGCTCACATTCTCTGCCTGGCATTCCTCACCGAGCGTTTCGCCCAGCCGGGTGAGCAGGTCGCGGTCAAAGGAACTGGCAAGACCGGCTGCGGTCGGGAAACAGACGGCGACAATGCTGTCATTGATCCCCACGTGGTCACCCCGGTCCACATCCTGTTTGCGCAGTCCGTGCGGACCGTCGGATACCATGACGGAGGGGATTCCCAGTCTGTCCACCGGTTTCAGGTGCCAGGTCGTCTTCCCTGAGCACAAACCGGCTTTTTCTTCCAACGTCATCTGCGCCACTATTTTTTTTACATCCATAAAAATCTCCTTGTCAATGCGAAAAGTGTCCTTTTAATAAATTTCTGACTGCGAATGGTGTTCCCGCTGCCAGTCCGCCGGGGAAACCGTCATCACGGAATCGATTTCGTTCCAGCGGTTTTAGTGCGCGATATCAAATACTGAGCGGACAGTCAGGTCTTCAAGCGTCCCTTGCAGGACCCGGATCCGTCGGCTGCCGGCGTTCAGGTCAAACCAGTTATCTTCCAGTTTCAGGTCGCCGCTGCGGTTATCAATAAAAACGCCTTTGGCAAAAGCCTGCGCTGTGACAATGAGCTCGCTGCCGTCCACGGTCACGCTTAGCTGAGGATCACGGAAGTTGAAGTGCTTGGGCGCGCAGAGCAGAACGGAGGCCTCTGACAGTGTTTTCTCGCCGTGGTGAAGCGAAAAACTGATCAGATCGTCATAAGTCGAAAAATCCGGGAAAAGGATCTCTTCCAGGCTTTTGGTGGAAAGCGCCGGGACACTGATCTCCAGCCTGTCTTCGGCCTTGATTTCCGAATCCGCACTGCGGTGAGTCCAGCGGATGCTGCAGCGCTGTTCCACCCGCGTATCATTAACGACGTTGAAGGTGACCGCGTTCTTGACCGGTTCGCTTCGCTCGCAGTTGATATCCGGATAGAGCGTATGCTCGCCGGATTCCAGCGCTGTGAGCAGCAGCGGGGCGAAGAAGCGTTTGGCCGCATAGTGCAGCGCCTTCCAGCGCCCGTAGTAATCGATTGACGACCAGGAAATAACCGGCCAGCAGTCATTCAGGCTCCAGATGATCGTTCCCATGCAGCATCCGCGGATGCTGCGCCAGTATTCGACGCCGCAGCGGATGGCCTCCGCCTGCAGGAGCTGCGAAGTATAGACCAGCGATGCGAAATCCTTCGGATAAAGGAAGGTTTGCTGGATGTACTTCATGATTTTCCCGTTAGCCGCGGCGTTCCGCTGGTGTTTTTCCATGACGCGGGAAAATGCGTTGCGGTCCTCGGGGAGGGTTACCGTTTCCAGCGTCTGCAGCGGCGGATAGGCCTGAAATCCGAATTCTGATACGTAGCGGAAATTGTATTTTCGGTAATCGGTGAACGGTTTTTCGCCGTGCCAGACGTCCCAGTAGTGGACATCGCCGCGGGAGGGATCCTGCGGATTGTCGAAGCCGCCGCCGGATGAGGAAGAGGACGGCCAGTAGAAAGTTTCCGGGTCATACTGCTTCACCATCTGCGGCAGGATGTACTCATATAAAGCGATATATTCGCTGTGCTGGCGGGGCGTTTCCACCCACTGGTTGCGGGCGGCAAACTCTTCCATCTCATTATTGCCGCACCACAGCGCCAGCGATGCATGGTTGCGCAGCCGGATGATGTTGTCGCGGAATTCCGCCCGCAGGTTGATTTCCGATTCATCGGTCAGACAGATCGCGCAGCAGGCGAACATGAAGTCCTGCCATACCAGCAAACCGAGTTCGTC
>CALAEB010000480.1 GCA_937890875.1 uncultured Anaerolineaceae bacterium
TTACTGCTGCTCGTCTAGGGACTGCAAAAGAAATGGAAGTTGGACGGCTGGCAGCGTTTTCTGCTGATATTTGCGCAAACGGCCTTTCTCGCCGTCGGTATTCTGATTTCGGTCAAAATTGGCGGCGGATCCAATTTGCACAATCTGGATATTTTTCTGATTGGACTGCTGTTCATCGGCGCGCTGGGCTGGGAAGCCGGAATGGGCCGCTGGTTGGCTGAAAAACTGCGTTCCGGACACTGGGTCGGCTGGATCGTTCTGGCAGCGATTCTGCTGCCGGTCGCGCGGGAAGCGCTTACCATCGAGCCGAAAAAATATCCGGCGGCTGAAACCACTGCCGACGCGATCGAAAAAATTCAACAGGCGGTTGAAGAAAACAAGGACGGAGAAATTCTTTTCCTGGATCAGCGGCAGCTGCTCACCTTCGGAACTGTGCCGAAGGTCAGGTTGATCGCTGACTACGAGAAAAAATGGATGATGGACGAAGCGATGGCCGATAACACGGCTTTTTTCGAGCCTTATGTCGCTGATCTGAAAGCGCGTCGGTTTGATGTGATCATCAGCGAGCCGCTGTGGGTCAAATTTCAGGGAGAAGGGCTGGATTTCAGCGAAGAAAATGATCTTTTTGTGAAATGGGTCTCAATTCCGACCCTATGTTATTATGAGCCGAAAGAAACGTTTTTGGATCAAGGGGTGCAGATTCTGGTTCCCCGCGGTGAGGTGTGGTCGGAAGAAGGGGTGGTTTGCCCCTGAGGGCGGCATTCGAAAATCAGGCCCTTTCCTTATTGATCCGGAAGGCGCCCTTGTTTCGAATGACTGTCCGGCGGATGGATTTTTTCGCTGGAACTAATTTTCGGCAATTTCGTTAATATGGAAAAGGAGGAGAAATTATGGGAAGAAAAAAATTCCTTTTCGGTTTACTGTTTTTATTGTCAATTCTTGCGGTTCTGGGTTTTGCCCCGGCGGATCAGATTCAGATTAATCCGGCGCAGACGGCCACACCGGCTCCCGGTGATGGAAATCAGCTTGTGCTGGCAAATCCGACCCAAACGCCATACGTCGTATATGTTGTCGTGACCGCGACACCGGGTGCGGAAAGCGCCGCGCCGGCTCAGCCGGAGCAGCAAAGCGCTCCTGCGGATGCCGCCTCCGGCCAATGTGTCGTCCAGCTGGATAATAGTTCGACCTGTACCATGGCGCTGGAGGTTGTGTCTGAACCGGCTTATGCCAGCGGCGTGAAGGTTGCGGAAGGGGAAGTTTTCTATAAAGAATGGGAAGTCCGCAATACCGGCACCTGCACCTGGACAAAAGATTATCAGTTCGAGTTCAAAAAAGGCTGGCAGATCGGCAGCACCCGTTTCAATGTGCGGAAGGAAACCGCACCGGGGGAAACGGTCAACGTCCAGCTGGGAATGACGGCGCTCTTGTCGCCCGGCGACCAGTATTACAGCACCTATATCCTGAAAAGTCCGACCGGTGTTGCGTGCGGTGAAATTACCTCCAAATATACTGTGGTCAGCTCTTATTACTATACGCCGACCAAACGCCCGGATTGGCCAAGACCGGGACGCCCGGACAGAGATGATCCTACTTATCCTTGGTACCCATATCCATGGTATCCCTGGCCGCGCCGATGATGATGGTTGGCATCGCGGCTTGAGAACACGAGAAATAAGCGAATCCGGTAATTGGAGCTTAAAAAAGATTTTTCATAGCTGTCCTGTTTCTGCATTTCGTGCAGAAACAGGACAGCTATGAGCCTTTCGCTTGTCTGAAAAAGACCTCCATATCTCAAATAAGCGGAAGACTTGCGAGGTACCCTCCAAAATCGAAGTACAGCGATGAAACGGTAAAATTAAAATTGCCGGGATCATATCCGCCGGCAGCACCGGCGGATATGATCCCGGCAGAAGAGTTATGGTTGTTCAGCGATTCGGATTTTGATCGTTTTTCAATGGACCGAAAATTTGATTCGGGCGTTCATACCTTTTGATATCCGAATCAAATCCCAAATACCCGGGCGCCTGACCGCTCTATTCCAC
>CALAEB010000481.1 GCA_937890875.1 uncultured Anaerolineaceae bacterium
CAAGCCATGCCGGCATCATCAGAAAAGGATCTGCCGAAACAAAACCGGGAGAAAAGTTACGCGGATCAAATTTACCAAGGTTGGCTTGGGCAGCTGGCTGGCGGGTCATTCGGCACCGCGATCGAAGGATACACCGGCGAGAAGATCCGGCAGGTTTACGGAGAAGTCCGGTCTTATATAACAACACCCGAAACCAAAAATGACGATGTGGTTTACGAATTGGCTTTTTTGGATGTCTATGAAAGGATGGGCAAAACCATTACGTCTGAAGAGATCGGGGTGGAATGGGTTCGCCAGATTCCGTTTGGCTGGTCTGCGGAATGGGTGGCTATCCGAAATTTACAGGCCGGGATATTCCCGCCTGAGTCCGGCCAGTTCCAGAATCCGTTCTCAGATTGGATCGGCGCACAAATGCGCGGAATGATCTGCGGAATGGTTGCGCCGAATGACCCTATGGAGGCGTCCCGGCTGGCCAGCCGGGACGCTGTTGTTTCTCACAGTAATAATGGTATCTGCGGCGAGATTTTTGCCGCGGTCCTTACGTCACTGGCTTTTGAAATCAGGGAGCTTCGGGAATTGATCCGCGTTGCAGCGGAATTTTTGCCTGTGGGAAGCGAATATGCCGCAAAAGTCCGGTTTGTGATCGATACGATCTCGAAAACCGATAATCCGCTGCCGGTCTGGCCCTGTTTGGAAAAGCACTTCGAACAGTATAACTGGATTCACGCGTATCCGAATATGGCGGCTGATTTGTTCGCGCTCTGGTATTGCGGAGGAGATTTTACCGAAGCCATGGCTTTGCTGGCCCGAGCCGGAAATGACGTGGACTGCAACGCCGGGCTGGTCGGGAATGTCCTGGGTATTACATCCGGTGTCCCGGAGGAATGGGGAGCTCCGCTGAATGACACGCTTGAAACATATATCCAGGGGAAAGAAAAACTCTCCATCCGGGAATTGGCTGCCAGGACAGCCAACATCGCGAAAAGAGAAACCAGCCGCGGAAATGCTTCCGAAACATAAACGGCGGACCTCAGCGTCAGTTCTCTTGTTTTTTATATACAAAGAACAAAAACAAGAGAACTGTGAAGACTTCCAGCAGTCCAAAAAATAAAAATTCGATCCGAACCAGATTTCGAACTGCCGCATAAAATCCTTTCTATCCTTCGAATCACTGTTTTTTGCACTATAATTGAAAAAATTCTCAATTGGAGGCTGATGAATGCCAATTTACGAATATGTTTGCGAAAATTGTTCGAAGAAATTCGAAATGATTCGCCCGATCAATGAAGCGGATAAAGCCGCGGGCTGTCCTGACTGTCACAGCACGCACACGCACCGGGCAGTTTCCAAATGTTTCAGCAAAGGAGACGGCCTGACCGTCAGCAGCGGTTCCGGCGGCTGCCACAGCTGCACCGGCGGAAGTTGCGCTCATTGTGGACATTAGAACAGGCATGAAAACAGCCGTGGCAAAAAAACTGGTGCTGATATCCGGCGGATCCAGCGGGATCGGGCTTGCGCTTGCCAGACAAATGGCGGAAAACGGCGCGTCACTGATCCTCTGCGCCCGCAGGGAATCTCAGCTGGAAGCCGCAAAGGAAGAAGTTCGCCGGAAATTTGTGACAGATGACCAGTCAGTCGAGACGATCTCTGTCGATATGCGGGATGCCGCTGCGGTCAAAGCCAGTTTGGAACCGCTTCTGGATCAGACCGGTACGCCGGATATCGTTATCCATTCGGCAGGTGTCGTCTTTCCAGCGGTTTTCGAAAAAATTACCGATGAACAATTCCATTGGATGATAGATACCAATTATTTTGGCGCAGTCAATTTGTTCCAGGCCGTCGTTCCCCGCATGAAAGAACGCCGTTCGGGGCACATCGTCGCGATGGGGTCCGCGGCGTCATTTATTGGAATCTGGGGATACACGGCATACAGTAGTTCAAAATACGCAGTCCGCGGACTGTGTGATGTCCTGCGTACCGAGTTGAAACCTTACGATGTGCGGGTATCGATCGTATTTCCGCCCGATACCGATACACCGCAGCTTGCGTATGAAAATCAATATAAACCCAGGATCACCCGCGAAGTCAGCGGAACCATCAAACCGCTTTCGTCCGAGTTTGTCGCGAAAAAAATTATTGCAGGGATCCGCCGCAACAAATATATTATTATGCCGGATATGGAGACAAAGCTTCTTTTCACAATGACGAAACTTTTCGGATCCGGCACAAACAAACTCATTGATACACTCACCGCAAAAGCTTTTAAAAAATACGGTCCGGATGCTTAGCGTAACAGAAAACACATTACTTTTAGAGAAATTTAAGCTGCCGGCCGCATATAAGGAGACCTGATATGAAAATGAAGAACTTTTTATCCATCGCGGATTTTTCCGAAGCCGAGTTGATGCACATCCTCGAAGTATCGATCCAACTGAAGAAAGAGCTGAAAGCCGGCGGAAACAAACCCATTCTGCAAGGGAAATCAATGGCGTTGCTTTTCCAAAAAGCCTCGCTTCGCACCCGGGTCAGCTTCGAAATGGGGATGAATCAGCTTGGCGGATATGCGTTTTACCTCTCTCCGGACGAGATCGGATTAGGGAAACGGGAAGCGGTGAAAGACGTGGCACAGGTTTTGGCCGGCTATGTGGACGCAATTATGGCGCGGGTTTTTAAACATGAGCATATCCTGGAACTGGCGGAATACTCCGGTATTCCGGTCATTAATGGCCTGTCGGACTATAATCATCCTTGCCAGGGGATGGCAGATATCCTGACTATTCTGGAAGAATTCGGTACACTGGAAGGGATCAACGTCGCTTTTATCGGTGACGGAAACAACGTCGCCGTTTCGCTGATGGATGCCTGTGCAAAGATGGGAGCCAACTTCGCGATTGCCAACCCTGCGGGCTACGATATGCCCGAAAATGCCGTTGCGGCGGCCCAGGCTTTCGCGCAGATCAGCGGCAGCACACTTTCATTCGGAAACGACCCATTCGAAACAGTAAAAAACGCACAGGTAATTTATACCGACACCTGGATCAGCATGGGACAGGAAGCGGAAACCGAAGCCCGTATCCAGATATTCCAACCTTATCAGGTCAACCGGGAATTGCTGTCAGCTGCGCCGAAAGAAGCGATCGTAATGCACTGTCTGCCATCCCACCGGGGTCAAGAAATCACGGATGAAGTCCAGGACGGGCCGCAGTCCAGAGTATTCCCGCAAGCGCATAACCGGCTGCATGCGCAGAAAGGCGTCATGGCTTGTCTTCTGGCCGACCTGTGAGCCTTCGCTAATCAAACAACGTCCCGAAATATGGGAAGGATTTTTTTCGAAAGATCTGCCTGATTTCGGATTGCTGTTAATCAGCGTGCTAAACAGTTGTAAACGCATTTTTTTGACTTTCGATCAACTTGTAATATTTTAGATCCGGACAGGCATTCAAATACTTTTCGCCGGTCACGAACTTTTGATAGGAAAAACACCCCATTATTAGGGTGTTTTTCCTATTTCATGGACTACTTACATAAAAATTCCATTCCTGGGATTTTCTCACGAGAATGGAATACGAGCTTTAAAAAGCAAATCCTTTGCTCTTCTTATTTGATTAAAACAATAAAGATAAACTCCTCACGAATTTACTTGACATGGAGTTAACTCCAACTGCTATTATAGATTACAAGAACTATCACACAGGGTTGAAGAATACGAAAAGAAGAGAGGTACGTATCTTATGAGGCGATGAATTATTTCGCAGCAATAATCAAATAGGATGTTTTTTCCGAGTTCATGCTTCAGGAAAAGATTCGGGAGTGGATCCGATCCGCAGGGAAAATTGAGATAAAGAGTCAAAAGAGGTAACACAGATGAAAAAAAATCTAATTGCATATTTTTCGCGCAAAGGACACAACTATGTTTCCGGCGGTATTGGAAACTTGTCTGTCGGAAACACCGAGGTAATTGCCAGAAAAATTCAATCGATGGCTGCATCAAGAAGCTTGGTCCCAACGCTACAGTTCTCCAGGGATTGGCCGTCCGGAGGAGCAGCGCTGCGCATGCGGATCGTGACATTGAAAGCTGGATCAAAAAACCCACAAAACAACAGGAGGTGCCCAAATGATTTATAAACTTTTTCAGAC
>CALAEB010000482.1 GCA_937890875.1 uncultured Anaerolineaceae bacterium
GGTGAACTCCCCTTACGAGTTTCTCCCTTTCTGCGGTGTGATTGGACTGGGACGGTTAACGGCAGAAGGTTCACGCGAATATTTACCGCTTCTACGACGATTCGCAGCGGATCCTCGCTGGCGGATCCGAGAGGGCGTCGCGATGGCCTTGCAGCGGCTGGGTGATGCGGATATTGAAGTCTTGTTTGCCGAGATGACTGCCTGGAGTTCCGGGGCTCCGCTCGAACAGCGGGCGGCGGCTGCCGCGATTTGCGAACCGAGGCTGTTGAAAGCGCCGCAGTCCGTGCTGGCTGCCTTGCAGATCCTGGATACCATCACCGGGTCGATTGCAGACATTCGCGACCGGCGAAGCAAAGAATTTTTGGCGCTGCGTAAAGGGCTGGGTTACTGTTGGAGTGTGGCTGTAGCCGCTTTGCCGGATGCCGGAAAACTGGCAATGGAAAAATGGTTCCCGAGCACGGACAAAGATATCCGCTGGATCATGCGTGAAAATTTGAAAAAGAACCGGCTGGTGCGGATCGATCCAGCCTGGGCGGATCAATGGTTCACAACGTTGGCTTAATGGAAGTCTTCTTCATTATTTTGTGTTCCGGAACAGCAATCCGAATTTCGGTTGGGTTGTTAAAAAGTATGAACGATCGAAAAAGGCTGTGCGGAATTTGAAGAATTCTTTTGACTGAACGAAAGACTTATGGTTCTTTTCATATTCAACTTTTATCATTCTGACAATTTTGGAAAAAGGTTTCTGAGGTTGTCTTGTTTTTATCGAAAGGGATCCTGATATTTCGAATTGCTGATTCCGGAACCGGATTGTGAATCTGCTTGGGTTCTGGTAGAATACGTATCAGTATCCTTTGCGGTTGCCACGGGCCCGGATACCCGCGGCGATAAGGGAGAAGCTGGTTCAAGTCCAGCGCTGTGCCGCAACTGTAACCCCGGATGAACGGGGGAGTCAGGATTCCGCCGCAAAACGAACGTCTTCTCGAGCAGGGAGGCTGGTTTTTTTGCTGATGACGGATTAAAACTGCTCAATCGAAAAGATCGAGCAGTTTTGTTTTCAGGAGCTTACTCTTGGAAAAAGAACAGGCGTTTTTGTATTTTTTTTTGTTTTGCGCCGGAAAGTTTTTTCGGAATTTGGTTCGGCAGGGAGTTTGTATTGGCAAAGACTGTCCAAAAGTGATCGAGTGTGGCTGCTATTTTTTACCAGCGTTTCGAGATATGGGAAGAGTTTTTTTGTTATTCTTTGGTTGCTGCGCGGAGCGCAGCAACCAAAGAATAACAAATTTTTTCTCTTTATTCGAAAAGAATACCCAAATTCCGAATCGTTGATTTTTTACGGAGCATTATGGAATTTGAAAAAAAGGTTGTTCATTTTGCCGGGGCCGGACCGGGTGATCCGGAGTTGCTGACCATCAAAACACTCCGATTAATCGAATCGGCCGACGTCATCCTGTATGCCGGTTCACTGATAAATCCGCAGATTTTGGCACATGCCCGCCCGGATGCCGTTTTGTTCAATACGGCCCGGATGGATCTCGGCGAACAAATCCGACAGATGGAAACGGCGGCTCAAGCGGATAAAATCATCGCCAGGCTGCATACCGGCGATCCTTCCATCTATGGTTCGATCAGCGAGCAAATCCGGGAACTGGACCTGCTCGGGATCCGCTGGAAAATCATTCCCGGCGTCAGCGCTGTTATGTCTGCGGCGGCGGCTTTGGGGATTGAATACACACTGCCGGAAAACTGCCAGTCGCTGATTTTAACCCGCCTCTCCGGAAAGACGCCCATGCCGGAAAGGGAATCGCTGCGCTCTTTTGCGGAACATCGTTGCAGCCTGTGCTTGTTCCTGAGCACCGCACTGATCGGCCGAGTGGTGGCTGAACTGACCGCGGCCGGATATACGGATGAAACCGAAATCGCGGTGGTTTATCGGGCCAGCTGGCCGGACGAAAAGGTGATCCGTGGAACGCTGAGCACGATCGAAGCACAGCTCTCGACAGCTGAAATCACGCATCAGGCGCTGATCATTGTCAGTCCGGCACTGGCGTCTGCGCCTAGGGATTCCCATTTGTATGGCACTTATCAGCGGCATGCGGTGGCCCGGAGCGGGATCGCGGTCGTCACGCTCAGTCTGGATTCGGTCGCGCTGGGAGAAAAGATCGCGGATGCGCTGCCGGAGTGTACGCTGTTTGTTCCGGAAAAATTCGCTGATCGTGTCAGTCTCCCGTCCAAAACAGTCTGTTTTTATCGGGATGGGATCCGCAACATGCTGCAGGACGCGTTTCAGCGGTTTGACGCGCTGATCTGTATTCTGGCTTCCGGAATTGTCGTCCGGGAGTTGGCGCCGCTGCTGAAGAATAAACATAGCGACCCGGCGGTGATCGTTCTGG
>CALAEB010000483.1 GCA_937890875.1 uncultured Anaerolineaceae bacterium
TTCGCTGTTGTGATCGTATGCCGGCCGGCGCCCAGCATATCCAACGCTTTGCCGTCACGGAAAAAAATCGCTTTCTGTGACTCCCGGACGATAACCTGGGAACCGAACCGAAGATCCGCAACACCTTCTTCAGGAAAACGATGAACAATTTCATCCTGCATTTCGCTTGGATATTCAACTACATCAAAAATTCGTGCCATTCCTAATTTCTCCTATCTGTTTTTTCTAGAGAAAAGCAATTCGAAATTCGAAAAGCGTGCGCTGTGGTTCACCTGGTTTTACGCAAGAAGGATTCCCCTATTCCGAACCACTGTCCAAAGAAGGAATTCATCCTTTACGAATTTACTGTCCCCGTAAAAACCTCCGTCCGGCGGTTGAAGGCGACAATGCATTCCTGCGCGATTTTAACCAGATTGCGGTTCGCATCGTCAATCCCCGTTCCGCCGGCAACAGCGTTTTCCACGGCGTCAACGGCGGCCTTCACGGAGTCCGCCAGAGAAAAGAGATATAAATCGTAATCGTAAAGCTGTTCCAAAGCGGATTCATCCACTTTTACTGCATCCATCAATCCGGAGTACCCATAAGAAGCCGTTTTAACCCGGTCGGTAAACTGCCGGATTTTCAGAGCTGCCGATTCCAGCTCGCCGATATGGACTAATCCGCCGGTCTTCAATAAGTCGGTCTGGATCGCGGAAATCCGGCTCCATTGCTCCTCGAACCGCTGCGCAATCGCTTCCCGGACAATTTTATCCGTATCCCGCCGGTCTTCCTTTTTCTTATATCCGCTGATCCCGGGAATTTTTTCCAACAGTTTCTGAAAACCGTTTTTGCCCGATTGTACAAGATCATTCAAGTTTTCCATGAATCCTCCAAATCCTTCCTATTCGTCAACTGCAAAATGCAGCTGAGTTGTCAATTTCTATCATTGTAAAACACTTCGAATTATCCGTCATCATTTATTTCAGCCTAATTTGTTGTTCTCTTGTGTTTTCATGAAGCGAAAACACAAGAGAACAACAAATTTTCCTTTTTATCCGGAGAAGATTTCCAAAATTCGAATTCCTTTGCCGGAGCCGGTCATCCGATCGGCAGTCCGTTTACTGAAATAACCGGCAGTGGGAAGATCCTTCCCGGTCAGCGCTCCGGAACTTCAATGTGAACCCAGATTGTCTGGCCGAAATTCTTCCCTTCCGGCGTCTGCAGTTGCCAGCTGCTTTTATAAAAGCCCGCAGCCTCCGGAGCCGTCATGACAACCGAAAAATCGTAAAAACCGCCCGGCGAAACGCTTGCCGTCAGCGGATATCCTCCAATGACCGGCCCATTTTTCCGCACAAAGCGATATTGTTCATCCCAGGTGCAGGTCCCCAGGTTTAACACCCGCCAGGTTTTCGTGAAACTGGCTCCGCCATGGATCCGTGAACCGTCCGGAATGGTGATGTCACCCAAGAACCCCATCGCATTCAAACAGGAACCGTCTGAATGCGGATCAGAATCAGATGATGTTTCCGCCGAGAGCAGCTGATCCGACACCTGAGGCGCCAGCATGCGCGGATTTTGAATCGGGTACGTCCGCGAGAAAAACGCCTCCGCAATCCGCTGCGCCGTCCCGTCAAGTATCATCGCGTCCAATTGCCGGTTGATTTCCGGAATCAGGCTGGAACCCGGACGGGAGGCAAACGCGAAGGCTTCCCGGACCGGCAGCGCCGAAACAATTTGATAGCTCCCGCTGCTCTGAAAATACCGCTGATACGTATACTGGTCCAGCAAAACAAAGTCCACCGCGCCCTTCTTCAACCCGTCCATCGCGTCAGCAACGACCGGATACGGAACAACATGGCTGGTTTGAATAACACCCGGACCGACCAGATTTGTCCGGATCCATTGATCAAAATTTGTCCCCTGTTGAACGCCGATCCGTTTCCCGTTCAAAATCTCTGTTGAATCAAGCGTTCCGATATCAGCCGATTCCAGTGTGACGATCCGGCCTGTTCCCTGATAATAAATACGGGAAAAATCGACCTGTGATGCATTCGCTTCCGTTTTCACCAGCGCACCGCCGATCAGGTCCACCTGCCCGACCCGGGCGGCGTCTATCAAACCGTCATAAGCAAGGTCCAGCACTTCGACCGTGACGCCCATTCTGGAACCGGCCTCCCGGATCAATTCAACATCCAAGCCGCAGATCTGCCCCTGATCATCGTAAAAAACAAAGGGTACATAATCCGGCGAGGTCCCAAAATACAGCACACCGCCTGATTTAATCGCGGACAGGTGATCATCCGCCGCAGCAACAACCTGAAGGGAAATAAAAAAAAGCCAAAGGACAACCGGTAACAGTGATTTCTTTTTCACGATTTGACCAACTTTATTTTGCCTGAAAACTTCACAACCATTAAAACGAACCATCCAACGGAAACACTGATTCCCCGCCGCGGATGACAAAAAATCCGCCGGTTCAACAGAAATTCGAAATATGAACAAAACGTGACGAAGAAGAAACCGGATTTTTGCAGCGGCACAAATTTTGAAAACAGGTTTTCTCTGTGGCAGTCTCCCTTCATCGCTTCGGAAAAATCTCCTTATTTCGAATTTCTGCAAGTCGGGCTCAAATTTCGAATCGCTGACCATTTAATTATAGCATTGTGCAAAAAAGAAAGACCGGCGATCCTTCCAACGATTCGTAATATCGAAAGAAAGCGCTGAAGTTCTCTTTTTTGTTTGAAAAGCGTTATTCAAAATTTAAATTGCTGTTATCCTTGAAGTGCAGCATTTCGGGATATAAAATAAAATATTCTGTAGTACTCCCGGCTTTCCGCGGAAAGCCGGGAGTACTACAGAAATTCCTTCAACAAAAAAAACCGTTATTTTTACAGGAGTTTTGATGAA
>CALAEB010000484.1 GCA_937890875.1 uncultured Anaerolineaceae bacterium
ATCAGCGCCTTTCGCAGCGAATCCGCCGCTCTTGCATGCAGCAGGGAAATTGTCGGCTGTTTGCTGACAAACTGCGGAACAACGATCGTAAGCACCTCGTTGGAATCGATCTTTTTCAGCAACGCTTCAACAAAAGTGATCAGCGGCTCCAGCAAAAGCCGGTACGGAGAATCAAGAATTGTCAGCCGGTAGCCATCGCCCCATTCCTGCCAGCGTTCCTGAACCTTTTCGGACTCCTGCGGATCCACCGCGACATGCAGCGCGGTGATGTCATCTGAAATCGTCCGCGCATAGCGCAGGGCTTTAATCGAACCTTGATGAACACCGCTCACCAGCAAAAGGACCCGGTGGCGGTTAATTTGCGCTCCGGATTTTTCTCCGCTGCTGAGAGACAATTTAGCCGCGATACCCCGATAATGCGAATGAATGAGCGAAAAAATAACGACCAAAAACGGCGTGAGGATCAGCACAAACCAGGCACCATCGATGAACTTTGTAATTCCGAAAATCAGCGAGATGATCAGTGTACAGAACGCACCGATTCCGTTCGAGAGCATTTTCAGAAACCAGTGCCGGTCATGCTTAAGAATCGAGATATGGCCATGAACCACTTCGCCTTCTTTCATTTTGCCGATCTTATGCCAGCGCTTCGCCATCCCGAATTGAGACAATGTAAAAGAAACGAAAACACCGACCGCATACAATGGGATCAGCCGGTTGACACTTGCCCGGAAGAAAACGATCAGCAGAATGGCCATTGTTGACAGGAAAATGATCCCGCGGGAAAAGACCAGACGGCTTCCCCGCCAGGAAAATTGCCGGGGAAGAAACCCATCCCTGGCCAGCATCGCGCTTAAACGCGGATAATCCGCAAAAGCGGTGTTGGCTGCCATAATCAAGATAAGCATCGTCGAACCCACCGTGATAAAATACAGGATATTTTTCGAATGGAAAATTGTGCGGGCAAGCTGAGAGATATTCGCTTCGATTTCGGAAGGGATAACACCGGTGCGGAACGTCAGGTAAGAAACGCCCAACAGCAGCGTTCCCAACACAACCGACATAATGATCAACGTTTCCCCCGCATTTTTTGTCCGCGGTTCTTTGAATGCCGTAATGCCGTTGGAAATCGCCTCCACGCCGGTCAGCGCCGTTGTCCCGCTTGCGAATGCTTTCAAAATCAGAAACGCCGTAATAGCTGTGAGCGGCCCGTCATGCTCCAGAGCAGGCGGGTTCTCGACCGTCCCCAGGGATCCGGTGATCAATTGGATAAATCCATACACAACCATGATGGAAATCGAAATCAGGAACACGTACGTCGGAATGGCAAAGGTTACGCCGGATTCTTTCACACCGCGCAAATTGATGACCATGATCAGCAGAACAAATCCGGACGCAATCAGAACCCGGTAAGGATAAAGTTCCGGAAAAACAGAGGTGAACTGCGCCACCCCGGATGAAATTGAAACTGCAACCGTCAGAATATAATCCGTCAGCAGCGCCGCCGCCGCTGTCATCGCCGGGTAGTTGCCCAGATTATCCCGCGCCACAATATAAGCGCCGCCGCCATCCGGATAAGCATGAATCGTTTGCTCATAGGAAACCGCCAAAATCGTCAGCAAGGCCACAATACAGATCGTCAGCGGCATAATATAGCCGAATGCGGCTGTGCCGGCGGCCGCAAGAATAAGCATCATTTCCTGGGTACTGTAAGCCATAGACGATAAAGCATCGGAAGCAAACACCGCCAAGCCAACCGCTTTTCCGATCGTTTGATGCGATGTCTCTGCGGTTTCCAATGGTTTCCCGATCAGCATCGTCACCAGGGAACGGGTTGGCTGATATTCCGACTCATGATGAAACACGGATTCATTTTTATCATCTAATTCTGTCATATTTTCCTAACTTTGTTAATTAAAAAAAGGATTCCTCCAACAATAACGCGATCTTAATTCGAAGTATAATCCAATTACCGGCCAGATTGACATCATTTTTTCATGCAGCAGTGAGAAAAAGTCATCACAAACTATTCATGGGCTTTTCCGATGCCGGATCATGGACAAGACAAAGCGCTGGTTGAAGATATCCATCCATATTTTTACTGATTATATCGCTATTGATAAAAAAAGGCGCATATTGCAACCATTCTTATGAAGCTGAAAGTCCTCCGCATGACATAAATCACAGGTTGCCGCCGCTACAAAATTCCTGTCCGTGTTTCAGTTCCGCTCAGGGAGGCTCCGCAATTTTTCCAACGGCTTTTCACGGAATTCCGGGGTAACCATTTGGTTCAACCATCAGCAGGCCTGCGACCACAAACAGACTATTATCCGGCGCTCTGAGCCATCTTCGATTTCCGCATTTTTGCAACCGGACATTTTATAGCGTTCCGGCGATGTGCGGGAATCCGTTATTTCCGGCTGTCACCGGAAAGACGGTCCAAAGGCAGCTTCATCTTTACTTCGGTGATCGGTTCAGATTGAGGATGCGGCATGAATTGCTGCGTTGGCAGTTCCTGTGCCGGATAGGACGCCGGCAGCGGGGGATTTTGGGTGGGGAGTGGCTCCCGCTGTACCAGCATTTTTCTGAAATCAGCCATGGAGCGAAACCGGAATATGATGTTCAGCGCCAGTGCCTGCATAATTGCGCGTTCCGCTTCCGCCGGGAGGGTCACACCAAGCTGGGAAGGAGGCACCAATTCGTCTTTCAATGACCGTGTCGGCGCATCCGGCGGGACCAAACCGGTAATCGCCCGGTAGAACGTGGCCCCCATCGCATATACATCCGTCCAGGGCCCCTGTGCCGATCCGCTGGTATACTGCTCCATCGGCGCATATCCGGGCTTGATGACCGTCCGGATACTATGCGTGTCCTCCTCTTCGTGATAACGGGCTGCCCCAAAATCCAGCAATTTGGTCTCGCCGGATTCGGTCACATAAATGTTATCCGGCGCAATATCCCGATGAAGCATCCCTTCTTTATGGACAGCATCCAGCGATTCCATCACCGGCATCAACAGCATCAGCGCTTCTTCATAAGGGATTCGTCCGCCCCGGCTTTCCAGATAACTCCGGAACGAACGGCCTTCGACATACTCCATCACAAAATAAACCGTGTCATTTTCCTGGAAAAAATTCAGAACGCCTACAATATTCGGAAAATTTATCAGCTTAGCCAGAATCCGTGCCTCACGGAAAAAAGCGTCCGCTCCCCGATTAAAAACCGTCTGGTTCTCCGTGAGAATCGGCTGTACATATCTCGAATGACGAATCACCAGCCCGGAGGGAAAATATTCCTTAATCGCGATCCGCCGATGGTTCACCAGGTCATATCCCAGATATGTGATCCCAAAACCACCCTGACCTAAAGTCCGCCCGACCAGATATTGCTTGTTCAAAACGGTGCCGTACGGAAGCTGCTGCGGGTTATTGGCAGTGGACAAATTGTCAAAGCCGCACTGCGGACAGGGATTTTTCCCGCCGGTGCCTGTAAAACAGTTATTGCAAATATTCTGAATGCTCAAGTCGCCCTCAGTTAACCGCTTCGGTATCAGCAATTGGATCTTCTGCCCTGGCCCGCTGAGATCCGTTCTTCCGACAGAGCCTTTCCGCCGGAAAAGAAAACGGTCCGCCATCTGACAAACCAAGCCTGCTTTTGACCATCATTTTAAATATGGTTAAAGTGTCAAAAGTCAAATTATTGAAGCGGAAACTGTTGTTCTGTTTTTTGT
>CALAEB010000485.1 GCA_937890875.1 uncultured Anaerolineaceae bacterium
GAATCGGAAAATGGTAATGAACGTTCTGCGGGATGGCAGCTCGCATTCAATCGTTGAAATTTCAGAGCGGACCGGGGTCAGCCGTCAGACAGTGAGCAAAGCAATGGATCATTTTTCGGAACTCGGACTGGTCATCAATACAGGAAAGGGAGATTCCACAGGGAATGGTGGGAAAAAACCGAATTTGTTTCAACTTTCCTCTCGACCAAAATTGCTTGTTATTCAATTTCGCGTTAATGAAAATTGCGTCATCCTTTATGATTTAACTTGTCGGGAAATATCTTATTCAACAATCGAAACGAATCTAACGGAACCCTTTGATTTTTATTATTATTTGGAAAAAATAAAACAGATGTCTGAGCAAATTTTTGCCCAGACAAAAATTTCAGCAGAGGATTTATATGGTGTAGTAGTGATCACGCCTGGCCCTGTAATTGATCATGCGTTCGTGCACTACAATCCTTTTCGCAAACAATGGGGGCTGGATATTCCTGTTAAGGAAGAGTTCCAGAAGATTTTCCCAACAGCGAAGTTTGTTTATGTGGAAAATATTGGAAAACTTGCGGGACTGGGCACAATTACAGAACATGCCGAAGCGTATCAATCTCGACGGGTTGTGACGGTGTATACGTATGAGGGAATAAACGGTTGTTTTTTTGATCATGGAAAAATTGTTGACGGGGCAAATTCAATCATTGGTGAATTTGGACATATGATTCTGCAACCAGATTCACCCACTCAATGCATCTGCGGAAATCATGGATGTTTTGAAAGTGTTGTTCGCAGCAGCACGATCCATGAGCGTATCCAAAGGTCTTCGGATATCAATGGTTTTCTGAAATTTGCAGGGAAACCACTTTCAGAAATCATTTTTGAGGATATTGTGAAAGGATATGAAGCTGGTATTCGCTGTTGCCAGAATGAATTAAAAACGCTCGCGGCTTATTTTGCTCAGGCTTTCTTGAATATTTCGCTGGTTTATGATCCGGATATATTTGTAATTGAAGGATATTATTCTTGTTTCAATAAAGCTTTTGAATCTTTGATTCTGGAATATCTCTCAAATTTTTCTCTGCTGACTCCTGATCGCTATTTTCATATCGCTGCTGATCACATACCGCTGGAAAAACTGGAAGTGTCCGGTGCAATTACAGCTTTGAAAGAACATTTTTTCTCTGATCAGACGATTTATGAATGATGAAATCGGTCCCCCAGCATCATTACCTTGTGCATTGATTGTTTAGGGGTTGCGCCTGATCTGAACCTTTTAATTATTTCGCTGTTTAGCTGTCAAGGGATATGCGTACCCAATCCATCAGGCTGACAAAACGGTACGAGATGCACGACCCGTTCCCAGATAAAAGAAAGAGCTTCTACCGTCAGTCAGTGACCGCAGAAGCCATTTCAGGCGCAAAAACAAAAGAACAACAAGTTTTCTCCCTTTACCCGAAGGAAATTTTCAAATTTTGAATTACCGTTTATATTGACATAAAAAGGCGGCATGAATTATAGTGGTAATTAGTTGTTTGGTAAAAACGAAAGGAAGTAGACCAATGGAATTCGGAAAAGACTTACAAAATTTGCTCCTGCTGGGGATTGGTGCTGCGGCGCTCACGGCGGAGAAATCGAAAGAAATTGTTGATGAACTGATCAAAAAGGGCGAACTCACAGTCGATCAGGGAAAAGCGCTCAATGAAGAACTGAAATATAAAGCAAAAGAAGTTCTGAAAGACAGCGTCACCGTTAATGTTATCCGGCAGGAGACATTCGATACACTGCTCAGCAATATTGACAAGTTTACTCCGGAACAGATTGCTGCGTTAAAAGAAAAACTTGACAGCGTTGCGCCGGAGGAAACAACGGAAAAAGATGAATAACCGAGAAGCGGCCAGGAGAAGCGAGAGCAACCCAAGGTTTTTGGAGATCTTAACTATCTTACGAAAAAATGGGCTGCAGAAAGGCTTTTCTCCTGAAAAACTTCGAAAAACACTGGAGGATTTAGGCCCGACCTTTATTAAAGTCGGGCAAATTCTTTCTATGCGGAAGGATATGCTTCCCAAAGAATATTGCCAGGAACTGACCCGGCTCCGTTCCGATGTTGTGCCGATGCGTTTTGCGGATGTTTGCGCTGTTATCGAAACTTCGTGCGGCAGCCCGGTCACATCTCTGTTTTCTTCCTTTGATGAAGTTCCGCTCGGTTCCGCTTCTATTGCCCAGGTGCATCTGGCCACGCTGCCGGAAGGTGGCCGGGTGGTGGTCAAGGCGCAGCGGATCGGAATTTATGAGATGATGGCTCAGGATATTGCCCTTTTACGGCGAGCTTCCGGAATTGTCAAACTCGCCGGAAGGATTGGCGATGTGATCAATTTTGATGCGTTGCTGGATGAATTTTGGACAATCGCCCAGGAAGAAATGAACTTTCTGAAAGAGGCTGAAAATGTTGAGGAATTCTGTGAACAGAATAAAGCGATCGTTTATGTAAGCTGCCCGCAGATTTATCAGAAACTGACGACGGATAAGGTCCTGGTAATGGAATATGTGGATGGATTCCGGATCACTGACAAAGAAGCGTTACTGGAAAACGGATATGATCTTTCTGAAATCGGGTTGAAACTGGTCACAAACTATGTCAAGCAGGTGGCAGAGGACGGCTTTTTTCAGGCGGATCCGCATCCGGCCAACCTTATGATCCGGGACGGAAAGATCGTCTGGATCGACCTGGGGATGATGGGCCGCCTCAGCGCAAGAGACCGGAATCTAATTGAAAAAGCGATTTCTGCGGTCAGTATGCATGATTATGTCGGCGTCAAAGATGTTGTTCTGAAGCTGGGACAGGTCCGCGGAAAGGTGGATCATGCGCGTCTTTATGCCGATATAGAATCCATTGTCACGCAATACGGCGAGGCCGAAATCGGCGATCTGGATCTCACAACCATCCTTGAGGATGTTTTGGAGGTGGCAAAAAGGCATGAGATTGCGATGCCTCGCGGCATTTCCATGCTGGCCCGCGGGGTAGCCACGATTGAAGGTGTGATTGCCGACCTTTGCCCGGAGATCAGTTTTCTCGAATTGATGATCCATTACCATTCCGGCACTGTTTTCAGTAAAATCGACTGGAAGAAAGAATTGCTGCAATCTTCCCATGCGGCGGTTGATTCCGGAAAGAAAGCGCTCGAAATCCCTTCACTGGTATCCGATATGCTGAAGACCACGATCAAAGGACGGACAAAAATGAATCTGGAGATTTCCGGCCTGCGAGACCTGACCAAAGCTGCAAACAATCTGGTGAATAAATTGATTCTCGGAATAATTATCGCGGCGCTGATCCTCGGATCCAGTCTGGTCAGTCTGTCCGATGCTTATCCGCGGGTGCTGTCTGTCCCGCTGCCCGCTGTCTTCGGTTTCACTCTTGCTTTACTCTTGTCGCTCGGGCTCATTATTCAGAACCGCAGAAACCGGTTTTGACCCCTTTCACTTCATCGAAAAATTTGATTCCGCGGAGCGGAATTTTCCGCTTCTGGGAGTTCCGGCAAAAAAATTTTGGAGGAAAATGACCAGACAAAATGAATATCAAACAAAATTGCGCCAGCTCGATTCGTGGGATGCATATTTGTTATCGGAGTCCGGTTTGCCGGGGCCCCGGGGAAATATCGAATTGGCCCAGGTTGTGGCGGATGAAGGGAACGAGGAACTTTTTCTGCGTTACCTTGAATATACGCCGGATGTGGC
>CALAEB010000486.1 GCA_937890875.1 uncultured Anaerolineaceae bacterium
CCGTCCTGTCTTTTATCGGATTCTCAATGATTGCGGCCGCCGCCGCCAAAAGTTCACAATTCCCGTTTTTCACCTGGCTGCCGGACGCAATGGAAGCACCAACGCCGGTCAGCGCGTTAATTCACGCAGCGACAATGGTTAATGCCGGCGTGTACCTGCTTTGCCGGTTTTTCCCTGCGTTTGAACATATCACCGGCTGGACGACGCTGATCCTGTGGATAGGCATTCTCACGATTCTTCTTTCGTCGCTGATGGCAATCTATGCCAATGACCTGAAACGTGTCCTGGCTTATTCGACGGTCAGTCAGCTCGGATTTCTCTTTGCGGCAATCGGAGCCGGATCAGTGACAGCCAGCCAATTCCATCTGCTTTCCCATTCTATTTTCAAAGCCCTGCTCTTTCTCTGTGCCGGTTCCATTATCCATTCCGTCGGAACCAGAGATATGCGTCTGATGGGCGGCCTTTTTAAGAAGACCCCGGTTGTCGGGACCACATTTATTATCGGTGCAGCCGCATTGGCAGGGACCCCGATTTTCAACGGATTTTGGTCAAAAGAGTTGATTCTTGAAGCGGTTCATATATACGCTTCCGTCCCTGCTTATGTGCTGATGCTTTTTGCTGTAATACTGACCGCGATTTACACGACCCGCTGCATCTGGCTGGTATTTTTTGGGGAAATGCGCTCGGATCTTCATGTTCACAAACCCGGACTATGGATGAAGATACCGCTGTACATTCTGGCTTTCGGAACGTTGACTTCCTGGATCAGCTTCGGGAAATTCAGCCGTCTTTTGGCGGACACATTACCCGCTCATACGATCCACGCAGGAACAACCGGGCAAATGATTGTGACGATTCTCAAAGATCCGCTTACCTACCTGGCGGTTTTGATGGTTGCAGCCGGATTTTTACTTTGGAAATTCCGTAAACCGGCTCCGGAAAAAATGGTATTACCGCAGCTCCTCAGAAAAGTATCATTGAACAGTTTTGGCTTTGAATCAATCAATACGGAAATTGTCCATAAACTGCAAAATCTCGGTAATTACAGCCTTGAATTACAGACAGGTATCCTGAATTGGAACATCTTCGGGGTCCTGGCCGGGTTGATTCTGGTGCTTGTGATTCTTGGAATCGGAGGCTGAAATGGCACAAAGCAGAATTCTGACCTGGTTATTCCTCACACCAATGATTTCATCCATCATCGTTTATATTGTCGGAAGGATTTTCGCGCCGAAAGAAGAAACCGGCCCCAACAGAGCCGCCTGGCTTTGTGTTGCGGCGATTGCGGCCACCGCGATCCCTTTCGGGTTGGCTGTGAATACAGTTCTGACAGAAGGTGGGAGATGTCACGCTTACATTCGACGGGATCAGCATCGTCATTTCATTGACCGCCCTGCTGCTTGGGCTTGCGGTTATTCTGTTCTCGGCCGATTACATGTCAGCTGACCCCGGACAGGAAAAATTTTATGCGCTGCTGATGATTCTGATCACCAGCATCATCGGGCTGTCGACCTCAACCGACCTGTTTAACATCTATATCTGGTTTGAATTAATGGCGATCTCGACTTATTCATTGGTCGCTTTTTACCGGGACCGGGTGACATCGCTGGAAGCCGGAATAAAATACCTGGTTCAAAGTTCTTCCGGATCAGCGCTGATTATCCTGGGAATCGCAATCGTATTCGGAACAACCGGTGAAATTTCAATGGCGGCGATACCGGATCTGATCGCATCCTCAAAAAGCGCTGCGGTTGGAGCCGGGGCTTGCTTTATGATTGGGTACGGCATTAAATGCGCTTTTGTCCCGCTGCATTTCTGGCTGCCGGATGCCCATTCCCAAGCGCCTTCAGGCATCAGCGCAATGCTTTCCGGAATTGTCATTGAAACAGGATTAATCGCACTCCTGCGAACCCTCAGCGCACTCAGTCCGTTTGCATCTTCATTCGGACATGCCTTTCTGGTTTTCGGCGCGCTCAACATGCTGATCGGAAATCTCGGCGCCCTTCGCCAGACCGAGATCAAACGCATGTTCGCGTTTTCTTCGATCAGCCATATGGGATACATTGCCTTGGGCATCGGCTTTGCTCTCTCGTTCAAAGACAGCGCTGCGCTGGCCTATAAGGGTGTATTTTTCCACATCTTTAACCATGCGATGATGAAAGGGCTGGCTTTCCTGTCCGCAGGCGCGATTGTCTATAATCTGAAATTGGCCAAAGGGGACCATGCGCCTTTAATGGTCGATGATTTAAACGGACTCTCACAAAAATATCCATTTTTCGCGCTTCTTTTCAGTATTGCGGTCCTTGCGCTCGGCGGACTGCCTCCGTTTTCAGGCTTTATGTCAAAATGGCAGATTTTTGCCGGCGGAGCAGCTTCAAAAAATCTCTGGGCGATCTTTTTGGTTATTTTTGCGGGTGTCAACAGCGTCCTTTCGCTTGGATACTACGCACCGCTTGTCAACCGGATCTACCGGCATAATCCATCGGAAACGGTAAAAGCAGGAATACCGGAAATTTCGCAGACCATGTCATTATCGCTGATTATTCTGACGCTTTATGTGATCGGCTTGGGATTGGTTCCGGGTATTTTATCCCAAATTACAAGCAGTGCAGCCAATGCACTGTTTGCGATGTTCTATTAGGAGCTGTAATGGATATTTTGTTGAGTCCTCCGATTGCCTTCATCATCTACTCCGTACTGGGGTTATTAATCATTCTCTATGGTTTTTACTCCGCGCCGAGTGAAGATACTAACTACGATATGAAAAGGTCGCTTTACGGAAGCGGTGAAGCCGCTCCGGAAGAGCGCGGCGTTCCAGGGTACAAGCCATTCTTGCTGATATCGCTTTTCTTCGCGATCCTTCACTTGGGTGTGCTTGTTGTGGGCCTGAGCGATTTAAGCATCACCTCGGCAATCTATCTTGTTGCACTGGTGCTGGGATTAGTAGCCTTGATGCTTGGATAACCAAGGAATTAAGAGCCTGTATAGTCGTAAATTACGTATGGAGAAGCAATGATTGATGAAAAAATTGATATAACGGTGCATGCAGACACGAATAAAGGGATCGTAAATTCGCTGATTGGAAAAATCCGCGAATGGTCCCGGGAAAAAAGTCCCTGGGTCATCCATTACAACAGCGGTTCCTGCAACGGATGTGACATTGAACTGCTGACGGTGATTACACCCCGTTATGATGTCGAAAGATTCGGCGTAAAAATGCAGGGCAGTCCGCGGCACGCGGATATTTTGATTGTCACCGGCGCTGTTACCCGCCAATCCAAAGACAGGCTGATCCGGATTTATGAACAAATGCCGGAACCGAAGTATGTCCTTGCCTTGGGTTCCTGCGGAATCAGCGGCGGCGTGTTCCATGACTGTTATTGTGTGGAGGGTGGGGTCAATGATGTGATTCCGGTGGATGTTTTTGTCCCCGGCTGTCCTCCGCGTCCGGAAGCAATGATTAACGGATTGGTCACGCTGTTAGGCAAAATGAAAGCAGATCGAGCCGAAAAGAAGCCGGGGAAACCAACGATTTTCCCGCTGCAGGAAAAAGATCCTTCCGGATCGAGTGAAGAAAATGCTGGAGGAATGAATTCATAATGGACAATAAAACGATCATGAATCAGGCTGAAAGTTATCTTGCGGACGTTTCAGAAAAAACGGTTTATGTGGAGAACCAGCCCAACCGGATTGATGTTTATATCGCTCCGCAGAATGTGAAGCAGGCGGTGAAAGCGCTTTTTGACCATAGTTGGGGATACCTGATTACGATTACCGCCTATGACACAACCGATGAGAACGGGGATCCTCAAATTGGGGTAATCTATCATTTTGGCGAACAAAATGTTATTTGCGCTATCCGGTTGTTTCTGCCGCATTCCAACCGGGTTATTGATACCATCTGCGACATCATTCCATCCGCGACAGTATACGAACGGGAATGCCGGGAACTATTTGGAATTGACATTGTCGGCACGCCGGATCAGTCCAAGCTGCTGCTGCCGGACGATTGGCCGGATGGGGTTTATCCGATGCTGAAATCC
>CALAEB010000487.1 GCA_937890875.1 uncultured Anaerolineaceae bacterium
TGTACGCAATTTATGCCGGTATAACCGGGAAAAATGGAACCGGCCGCTTTCACTGGCCTGTGCTGGTGTTCCTTACCATGATGATTCATGTTTATTTCCTGCCGATGATCGGGTTTATTGTTGCGCTGAACATCGTTTGGACGATTTTCCAAAAACAAAAATTCCGGGAAGTTTTGTTCCAGGTCATTCTTTTTGTTTGCTCGGTTATCGGGATGTATTATATCGCAGGATATAATTACATCCTGCCGGAAACTTCGACTTATGGCGAGCTTTCAATGAACTTGAACGCTTTTTTTAATCCGGACGGCGCTTCAATTTTCCTGAGAAATCGTGAAACATATCCGCTGCAATATGAAGGCTTTAATTATCTTGGACTGGGGATGATTCTGTTGGTCGTTCTTTCTCTTTGCCTTTTGCGGTTTTCTGATCTGAAAGCGCTGCTGGTTTTGGGGATTCCATGCGGCTTTTACTTAATCCTGGCTGTCTCTCATGTGATTACGTTCGACAGAATGGTGCTGCTGGAAATTCCGTTTCCGGAGAAACTGCTTCAGATGTTATCTATATTCCGATCATCCGGAAGACTTGCCTGGCCATTCTATTATATTTTCCTTTATTTTGCAGGATGGCTCATCTGCCGCGCCGAAAAATTGAACTCCTTCCTTTTTTCAAAGAAATGGATGCTGCCCGGAATTCTCTCAGTTTTGCTGTTGATTCAAATCGGTGATTTATCCGGGTTTTTCCGCCAATATTATAGCCGGTTCCATCAAATTGACATCCCGGAACAGGCTGCCGCCGCACATGTGTTGCCGGAAGATTTTCCTGCGTCCGTTAAGCATATTGCCGTCACGGATGGGGAATCGCAGATTATTGATCGGTTTGCCCTGTTTGCGATCGAAAATGGCTATACATTTAATAAAAGTGCGAATGCCAGAAAGATTCGTCCGATTTTTGGTTCGGTATCCGAAAGTGTCCGGGATATGATTGCTGATGGAACGCTGAAAAAAGATACCGTTTATTTCTTATTAAATGCGGAGGATCGGGACCTCGCAGAAGAAAAATATCCGGAATGGTTCACAGCCGCGGAGCCCTATCCGTATTTGTTTCTCGGTGATTGACCTTGTCAGATGCTGGTTTGGTGATTGATTCGTGAACAGTCTGAACTTGTGAGCAGTACCTGCCGGAAATTCGCTGTATTTTCGCGATATTCACGAAATAATCGATCAAGGGAAAAAATGAAAAACAGGCGCTTTCCGGAATCCGGCGGGCGCCTGTTTTTGACTTCGAAGAAAACCGGTAAAGCTTATCCGAGTTTTTGTTTCAGCTGTCCGAGCAAATGTCCCCAGGTTGCGCTTGCGTACGGGACGGTGAACACAATCCCGATGAAACAGAAGATCACCCCGACTGAGGCAATGATCGCGGCAAGGATATTGAACAGCCAGAGAATAAAGATGTCTTTTGTGGAAGACGTGAAGATTTTCCATACCGCGGAAAAATTGAAAGCGCTTGAAATTTCATAAGAATCAAGAAACCGGATATAAGCGGCAATCAAAATCAGACTTAATGCGATTCCCAGAATGGTCCCCAATAAACCGAAGCCGCACGAAATTGAAACCCGGATGAAGGTTATTGCGTCGGAATTTGAACCGGATAGAATGTTGTTGCTCAGGGACGAGAACGCGTTCAAGACGGTACAGGGCAGCATGTAAACGAACGAAATGACACATGCTTTAAATCCGACGCTGATATATTTTGAGAAATTCACTTCCGGAAGTATTTCCGCTTCGTGATTCATAACTCTTCGGGAAATTTCAAATAACCAGCCGGCGACATACAAAATGCCGACAATCGGTATCAATGCAATCAATCCGGTAATCAGTAACTTTTGGATCCAATCTTTTTCATCTTTCACAAATGAAAAGGCTAACGAATAATTCATAATACTCCTCTTTTTGTATCTGCTTCTTTAGACAATAGGTAACCTATCTTAAAACCATATACGTTGCCAGCGGATAAAAGTTTTACCGGATGCAGAAAAAATGCGGGTCAAAAATGGATGAACTTATCCACCTTAATAACAAAAACGACGCCTTTTTGAGCATCATTTGTCTTTTTAACATTTTCGCGAAGAATCGACAGCGCCTCTTCAACCTGTTCATCATCGACACCGATCAGTAAAGTGGAATTCCCTTTGCGAAGAAACCCTCCCGTGGAAGCGATTTGAGTTACGCGGAACTTTTGGCTGGTTAACGCAAGCGAAACAGAATCAGTCGCCGAATCGGGAATAATTGTAATGATTAGTTTCATTTTATAACTCCTCGTAATAATCTGCTTCAATTCCGAAAATGATTGCCCCTCCGACACTGATCGGCGTCGGGGTGGGGAGCGTCAATGACGCACTTTCTAACGGAACTGCTATATATTCAAATCTTTGCCGGCAATTTTTCCGCAGAATTTCAATTACCTGTTCCTGAGAATCGGGAGGAGTTTTGATAATGATCGTCGCATTTCTTCTTCCGAGGAAACCGCCAACACTGGGGAGACGGTAGTAATCAATGCTGATTGCTCTGAGTGCCTCCTCCGCAGCATCAACATCCTGCGATTGCACAATCGCCATTAAAAAGCTGTTATTTCCTGTCTTTGCCATGCATAAACTCCTTTCTTGTCTGTTCTTATGAGAAACTTATTGACATTATATCGTAAAAAACTGTATCAGAGCGAAACCGGCAATGCAACTTTTTGAAAGCGGTGTGGTTCAATTGTTTTGTACTCCAAGCAAAAACAACTGAACCACAAGTTCGCCCTGTTACTGGTTGAACTTTTTCTGTTTTAACTTCCTTTAGAAGTGTTGGTCTGGTGGAAAGTCTGGCATAATATATATCAGGAAAAGGAAATTATAACATCGTGAAATCAAATGAACCTGAAGAAATCAAGAATTTGAGACAAAAGCCTGCAGAGGATGCGAGCGGAAAAACAGAATTCGGGCATGCCGCGATCCGGTATCGTTCCAGAAAATTCTATGGTAACTCGCTTCACTCTGTTGAACCGGAAGCAAAGGCTGAAGCGCAACCCGGCCAAGGGGCAAAGAAAAAACGCAAACCGGTCTATTCCATCTTGATCGGATTATTAATCGGCCTGGCGGGTTTGTTTGCTTTTTTCTGCGTGATTTTTCTGGTCTGGTATTTTCAGGTCGCCAGTACTTTGCCGGATGTCAGTGATCTGCAAAATAAAGCCTCTCAGTTTGAGACGACCCGGATTTTGGATCGGGACGGGAATCTTTTATATGAGATTGTTGATCCAAATGCTGGCAGACGGGATTATGTCTCATTGGAAGATATTTCACCTTTCCTGGTTGCCGCGACGATTGCAACGGAAGATAAAGACTTTTATAACCATCCCGGATTCGATCTGTCAGCCATCGCCCGGGCATTAATTCAGAATACCAAGAGCGGAACGACGGTTTCCGGCGCGTCCACGATCACACAGCAGCTGGCACGCAATCTGTTGCTTTCTCCTGAAGAGCGATCCAAGAGATCCATCATGCGCAAGACAAAGGAAATATTCCTGGCCGCGGAGATCACCCGGCGATATTCGAAAAACCAAATCCTTGAGCTGTACCTGAACGAAAATTATTATGGCAATTTTGCTTATGGCATTGAGGCTGCTGCTCAAACATATTTTGGGGTGCCGGCAAAGTATCTGGATCTGGCGCAATCCGCTTTCCTGGCCGGGCTTCCGCAGGCGCCGGGTATTTATGATGTTTTTTCGAATTATGATGCGACGATCGAACGGCAAAATACCGTTTTGCTTTTGGTTTATATGCTGAGCAAGGAGCAGAACTGCATCAAAGTCAGCAATTCCCAATCCAAAGTTTGCGTCGATGAAGTGATGGTCAATACGGCGATTGAGGAAATTGCGGCGTATGATTTTCAGCAGGCTGATTTCAATATCCGGTATCCGCATTGGGTTAACTATATCCGGACGCTTCTGGAGGAAGAATATGGCGCACAAACCATTTATCGCTCCGGTTTCACGGTTTACACAACGATTGATCCCGAATTGCAGGATCTGGCGCAGCAATATGTGACTGATCAGGTCAGTCAATTGGCGGGAAATAATGCGAGGAACGGCGCTTTAGTCGCAATCAAACCGGATACCGGCGAAATTCTCGCGATGGTCGGTTCGCCTGATTTTCGGGATCAGGATAACAGCGGACAGGTCAACATGGCTGTTTCTCCACGCCAGCCGGGGTCGGCTTTGAAACCGTTTATCTATGCAGCCGCTTTTGAGAAGGGATGGACGCCGGCTACGCTTCTCTGGGATGTGCCGACCGACTTTTCCCCTACCGGTAATCCAGAGGAACTGCTGTATTCTCAGGCTTATACTCCGGTCAATTATGACGGACGTTTTCATGGCCCGGTACTCCTGCGGGACGCTTTGGCGAACTCGTATAACATTCCGGCAGTCAAAGCATTGGAATATGTGCATATTTATGACGATCCGGAAACGGAAGCTGCTGATGGATTTATCGCTTTTGCCCAGCGGATGCACTTGACCAGTTTGGACAAACCCGAATACGGTTTATCCCTGGCGTTGGGCGGCGGTGAAGTGACCTTATTGGAGATGACAAATTCATTCGGTGTTTTCGCGAATAACGGCAGCTACATCCCCGGCGTCGGAATCAAAAAGATCCTTAATAATAAAGATGAAGTCATATTTGAATATACCGTTCCGGAAAAGGAGTCGGTGCTGCGAGAGGAATACGCCTATCAGATTAATTCTATCCTTTCCGATGCAGCTGCCCGGTCCCCGATGTTCGGGCAGGATTCCGTGCTGAATCTTCCGTTCGAATCGGCAGTGAAAACCGGGACTACCAACGATTTCCGGGATAATTGGACAGTCGGATATACGCCGGACCTTGTCACCGGTGTCTGGATCGGGAATGCGGATTATACGCCGATGATTCAGACTTCCGGCGTTACCGGCGCGGCGCCGGTCTGGTCGTCATTTATGCGTGACGCGGTCAATATTGTGACCAATTATTCCCCGGCAAACTTCCGGCGTCCTGCCGGTATTGTTGAGCAGACAGTTTGCTCAATTTCCGGGGCGGAACCTTCTCAGTTTTGCCCGCAATATAAAAACGAGATCTTTGCATATTTCCAGCCGCCGCTGAAAGCCGATTCTGACCTGTGGCTGTCCGCGAAGATTAATACCTGGACCGGTGAACTGGCAAATGAATCCTGCACACAAAATAACCAGGAAATGATGACTGCGAATGTGAAAGATATCTGGGCGCAGCGCTGGCTGCTCACCACGAAAGAGGGGTATGATTGGGCCGGGTCGATGAATTTCCTGAATGCGAACAATTTAATAACCTTTACGCCGGAAAAAGCTTGCGGATCCCAATACACTGGGCCGACGATTGCGTTTGCCAATCTTTCTGACGACATGGAGATTCAGGAAGATGTCGTCGATATTTACGGCGTCGCCAATGCACCGGACGGAATTGAAGCTGTCAGCCTTGAATTCGGTTTTGGCGAAAACCCGCAGGAATGGTTTGTGATCAGCAATGAAAATAACGGCAGGCAGATTTACAGCCCCGAAAAAATCGGAGAATGGCACACGCAAGGTCTGAGCAACGGACCCTATTCGATCCGGATATACATTTCGAAGCAAACCGGAGCATTTGCGGAAAAGCGGGTTATCGTCCGCCTGAACCGTCAGCAGTCGGAACAGCAGGAATCAATTTTGATCCCGGTCTATGGAGATGACCAGGACGATACAATTCCGGAGTTTTTTCTTGTGGAATAACTGATAAAAAAGACGCTTTGGTTTCCGCTGTCAGACGCTGAATTGCAAGAGTAAAAACTGTTGTTTTGTTTTTTATTGCGAGAAGCACAATAAAAAACAAAACAACAAAAAAACTTTTTCAGGTACTTAATTCTTTTGACATCCGGGCTTATTTACATAGTCTTCGGCAAAGCCGAAGACTATGTAAATAAAAGCGATCAGTTCCCGTCATAAGTTTCAATGTAGGTAATTTTGCCGCAATTCAGAATCTCGATCTGAAACGCGTCAGGATCGATATAAATTGTTCCGCCGCCATCGCCTAAATAATTTTGGACGATATTGCCTTTAATATCGGTTATCTTCCAGTAGCATTTTGTTTTGTCTTTTTCTGGGCGCCAGACACCGGGCTGAATCTCCGGTCCGATCAGGTAATATCCGTCTGTTTTATCCGCTTTTAAAATGCTTTCATCGGTGGTTGGGGTGACCATTACATAGGAAATTACCGGTGTGTATGTCGGTCGGGGCGTGCTGGTCGGCAGCGATGTGAAAGTCGGCTGAGGCGTATATGTCGGTACCTTGGTGTAAGTCGGTTCCGAAGTGAGCGTGGGCAGAGGCGTATATGTCTTTGCAGGCGTGTGGGTCGGCAGCGGGGTGTAAGTAGCCTGCCGTGTATTGGTGGCCAACGGTGTATAGGTCGGACGGAAAGTGCTGGTGGGGTACGGCGTATAGGTAGGTCTGCGGGTCGATGTCGGAAGCGGCGTATAAGTGGGCCGTTTTGTTTGTGTCGCCAGCGGTGTATAGGTCGGACGGACCGTAAGTGTCGGGAACGGAGTGTATGTAGGTTGCTGGGTATGTGTTGGCTGTTTTGTATAGGTTGGCTGAATTGTCCCCGTCGGCTGCTGGGTGATTGTCGGCGCAATCGTAGCGGAGGGGATTCCGGCCAGTGTGTTATTTACAATGATTTCGACCGTTGATTCCAGGTCGAAGGCTTTCGGCTGACAACTGGGAAGGAAGAATAAAAAAGATGGTACTAATAAGGCAAGAACCGAAAGGACAATTTTTCTGATTAGCGATTTTTTGCTGGTTTTCATGAAAACTCCGCTATCTCTTATCTATAAATGAAAAAAAAGCCAAAAGTAAAAAAAAACGAATATATATGGAAATTATAAACGGTTATTGAGCGCTTGTTATAAAATTCCTAAATCTTAACATAATTAAAACGAATCTTGAATCCCTGCGCCCGAATCGGAAACAGACAAACCTTGCTACTCATGATATCATTATTCTTGGATTATTGTGATCGTTAACAAACAATTCGAATTTTGGACGTTTATCCGGAAAGATCCTCATATTCCGAATCGCTGATATTTAACCGGTAATTTGAAATAAAGATGTTCTTTTTGGATAAGAGCAGAAAACCATATGCAACGATTTGACAGTAATTCGATTTTTAGATCATAAAAAAGTAAATTTTTCGGTCATGCACTGTGTTTATTTTCAAATGCCGGATCCCCAGGTATATAATAAACGGACCGAATTTCGGATTTATCCGGCTGAAATCTTCTTTATCTCTTCTTTAGAATTCTTATTGGTTCGTTATCGGGAGGAAAATGGAACGAAAAATACCTCAGGACGCTTCAGAATCAATTGACTTATATTTACGAACGATTTATTCTGTTTTGCGGTCAAAAACAGATACCCGGATCAGTGTGTTTGAAGAAGCGCATCGCGGTATGGATTCTATGCTGCATCAGGATGCCCGATCCAACATACCTGATTTTAACGCGCTGATTTACAGCATTTTGCGGCTGCCGGATTGCCTGGTGCATGTTGAACGGGTAGTGCTTGGTCAAAATATCCGGATGTTTATCGAGCAGGGATACTCCGAAATTGACAGCTGGGATGAAGTCGCGGCCAGGGCAAGACGGCGGTTTTGCCTGTTCGACAAAAAGGACACGCTGGCCTGTTTCATTACCAGCCGCTCGG
>CALAEB010000488.1 GCA_937890875.1 uncultured Anaerolineaceae bacterium
GGTCAGAATGCGTTCCGGTTTCGAATACGCCCCGATCTCGGTAATTTTGGACCATTCGTTGGATGAATAAAGCGGGTTTTCCCCATCGATCACCTGCAGGCAGGATTTTTCGGTCGGTTTGGTCAGCGCCAGCAGGTTGTTATAGTCTTTCCAGACGTAGATCTGCCGGATAGTCCGGTCGGTGACAATCCCCATCTGAGCGTTCCGGATCGTACCGGTGTTCAGCACCTCGCTGCCGACCGCAGTATGGTCACGTTCGGGATAATAGATCAGATGAACCGGCGCGAAGATCTCGTAATCTTCCTCAGGAGAAAAACCGCCCGGATTCGCCACCACCAGCGAATACTCAGCGATATCCGGTGCGCGCCAGGAAAGCTGCCACCAAAAATCATTCGTCAGCCGGGTTTGGGTGATGTGTTTTTCCCGGTTCACAATCTGTGTCATACAAGCGGCTGTGATCATCAACGCCAACAGCAGTGTTTTTATCCAGCGGCAGGAAATCAGCCCGATCAATCCGATCAGGAACAGGACCGCACTCAGCGATCCCGGATAGGAGAAACGGTCCAGACTGGAACTGAAGGTGATCTCCCGTTCCGCCAGCAGCATCGGCGTAATCGTCAGCACAACCGAAACAGCGCCCAACAAAATCCACTGGATTTGCCAGGGGATCCGCCGCGGAGCGGATGCTTCCACTTCCCCGGATTCCGGATCCGGATCGCCCGGTTCCGAACCAAGCTGCCGGAAAAAAACAAGCGCAAACAGCGATCCGACCACAGCGCCCACCGCAGCCGCCGGCCAGAAAGCTTTCACGTCAAGGCTGTTCAGGACGTTATAAACCGGGACAGTCCATGCTCCGAAAGTGATTTTGGCCGCATTCTTGATAATTTTTGCCAGCAGGGAAAGCCCCATATATTTCGGATGCTGAAATAATGGCGTCAGAACCGCCTGCACATCCGTGCCATTGCGGGAAGCTTCAAAAAGAAAGCTCCGCCAATAAAAGAAAAACGCCGCGCCAACCAGCCAGGGCAGGAAAGCTATCAGTGTTTTACCGATCAGCCCCGCTTTTTTCGCCTGCGTATGGTTATAGAGATAAAAGCCGATCAGGAAAAAACGGAACGCCTCCAGTCCAATGTAATATTCCATCAAGAACATTTCGGCCACAGCCAGCGCAACGGAGGCCACAGCCAGCAGGATCTTCGGCAGGATGCGCCGGACTTTCAGGCTGAGAATGGATAAAAGAAGAGAGAGGGCAATGCACAGCATCGCGATCTGATGGGGGAGATAAGCGATCCCGTCCACCTGCCGCAGAAATCCGGGAAAAACCAGAAAACAGAGCGCGGCACAAAACGCCGCCGTCCGCTGCCGCGGCCAGATGATCCGCAGTGTGAAAAAGAAGCACAGCGCGCTGAGAAACCGGCAGGCCAAATTCACCAACAGGTAAGGATAGGGATCGGCGCCAAACAGCGAATAAGCCCAGCTGAGCAGATATCCATCCACCGGCCGGTCGCTTGCATAATGACGGATCAGCATATCCGCGCCCTGAGTAAACGCGTTATAGACATTATTCCAATCGTCCCGGTAATAGCCGAGGTTCTTCATTCCGGGCAGATAAATGACAACGGTTACCGCCAATAAAAACAAGAGAATGATTCCGTTCCCGGTTCGCTGCTTTTTCTGTTTTTCCTCCATACCGTCGGTCAATCTCCTTTGATGATGAGTCTGTGTTCATTATAAAGCAGTTTGCCTCAATACTCTGTTGTTATCCTGTTTTTGCGCGGAGCGCAAAAACAGGATAACAACAAGTTTTTCCTCTTTGTTCAAAAGGGTCATCCAAATTTCAAATTACTGACATTTCTGGCGATACCCCGGATCTCTGAAATCATCCGGACAAACCGATAATGTTATAATCCAGTCAGGATTACCAGAGAAAATTACCGCGAACAGAACCAGCCGATCAGCGGATTTTTAACAGGAGAACTTTCGTATGAGCTATTATCCGGGAAAAAACAAAGACACGCTCTGGTGGCGTGACGGCGTGATCTATCAGATTTATCCGCGTTCCTTTGCCGACACCAACGGCGACGGAATCGGCGACCTGAAAGGCATTATCGGGAAACTGGATTATCTGTCTGATTTCGGCGTAGATGCGATCTGGCTTTCACCGGTCTATCCCTCCCCCGATTTTGATTTCGGTTATGATGTCTCCGATTACAAGGATATCGCCCCGAAATATGGCACGCTGGATGACTTCCGGACGCTGTTGAAAGAAGCGCATCAGCGGAATATCCGCGTCATCATGGACCTGGTCCTGAACCATACCTCCACTGAACATCCCTGGTTTCATGAAGCCCGCAAATCAAAGGACAATCCATACCACGACTATTATCTCTGGCAGGATCCGGGCAAAAACGGCGGGGTACCCAATAACTGGCTTTCGGTCTTCAGCAATAAAACGGCCTGGGAATATGTGAAAGAATGCGGACAATATTATTATCATATGTTCGCAAAAGAACAGGCTGACGTGAATTGGCGCAACCCGCGGGTTCATGAAGAAATGATGAGCGTCTTCCGCTTTTGGGGTGATTTGGGCGTGGATGGATTCCGCCTGGATGTCTTTAATATGTATTTCAAAGACGACCAGTTCCGTTCCAACCCGCGGAAATTCCATTTGATCCCTTTCAACCGGCAGCAGCATCTTTACGATTGCGACCGGCCGGAAATGGACGGCATCGTTCAGGAGATCCGCCAAACCGTCGATGAACATCCGGACAGTTATGTCGTCGGTGAGACTTTTCTCAGCACAATGGAGAAGGTCCGCCGTTATTGCGGTGAAGATAAACTGAAGGCAGCTTTTAATTTCAGTTATACCCACTGCCAATGGGATGCCGGCGCTTTCCGCAAGCTGATTGCCGAATGGGAAGAACTGGAGAAAGATAAAATCTGGCCGGTTTATGTCCTCAACAACCATGATGTGATCCGTTCGACAACCCGGCTCGGGCTGGGAGAAAATGACGAACGGCTGAAAATTGCCGCCGCCATGACCATTCTGCTGCGCGGTACGCCCGTCCTTTATTACGGAGAAGAAATCGGCATGCGCCAGACCCGCCTCAAACGGAAAGAGATCATGGATCCGGTGGGGAAATATAACTGGCCGTTCCATCAAGGCAGAGACGGCTGTCGGGCGCCGATGCAGTGGAACAATCAGAAGAACGGCGGATTCAGCAGCGGGAAGGCGTGGAACGCGATCCATCCGGATTACCCGGAACGCAACGTCAACGCCATGCTGCATGATCCGAAATCGCTGTGGACGTTTTATAAAGATCTGATCCGGCTGCGGAAAGAAAATCGCGCTTTTCAGACCGGCGATCTGCAACTCATCGATTCGGACAATGAATATGTCCTGGCGTTTCTGCGCAAGACCGGTACACAAAGCGCGCTGGTGCTGCTGAATTTCAGCCAGCTGCCGGCCAAGGTCAGCCTGAGCGAAGTATCCGGAGTCAAAAATTGGTCCAGAAAGTTTTCCAACAAGCCTGAAAAAATCAGCGCCATCGAAAAAGATTCCATTCGGCTGGCTGGCGAACAGGCGCTGGTGATGATCGGCCGCTGAGCGGTTCGCTCATCCTCGGGAATCAGGAAAATTCACAATGAAACGAAAGATTTTCACGCATTGGGCGCTGCCGCTGGCATTCACACTGCTGTTCATCATCGGCAGGATCCTCGCCTACGGCCCGATGGATGATTCTGTCGCAGCGCACGATACCGATTCTTACTTCGAAGCCGCCGCGGCCGATTTCCCTTCGGCCGATTTTTTTGAACAGATGCGCTCGGCAACGCTGCCGCTGATCATCAAACTGCTGAATCCCCAGCAGGACTATGAACTGACCGTTCTCTCCGAGCCTTTTTTCGGCTCCGCTCCGGAATTGGCCGTCCAGCCCGGGACCGAAGCTCTGGTCCGCTTCCAAACGCTGCTCTCCTTTTTTGCCTGGGTCTTTTTCACACTGAGCCTGTGCAGCCGGCTGCGCCGGGCGTCTTCAAAAGCGCTCCTGGCCGGCCTGCTTTATACGTTCGCGTTTGTCCCGCAAATTGCGGATTGGGACAGTATCCTTCTGTCCGAATCCGTCTCTTTTTCCCTGTTTGTTCTAATGCTGGGCCTTTTGAACCGGCTGCTGCCGGCACTGTTCGCAAACCGTGCGGGAATCCGGGATATCGTGACCGGAATCTTTTTCTTCATCACCGCTGCCGGGTGGCTTTTCACCCGCGATACCAATGCTTATTTTATTCTGCTGCTTGCACTGGTTTTCGCCATCATCGCCGCCGCCCGCTGGCTGAGAATGAAGAGATTGCCATATCTCGCGGCAGTCCTTTCTATCCTGCTGGCCGGAATTTTCCTTTTTCAGCAGCAGACTTTTCGTAAAAGTGAACGCTGGCTGCTGCCTTTCCTGAATAACATGGCCGGCAATGTTTTTCCTTACCCGGAACGGGTCGCTTTTTTTGAAGAATGGGGCATGCCAGTCAGTGAAACGCTGCTCTCCCAAACCGGATCTGCCGAATATAACGACCTCTACCAACAGGAAGACTTCATCCGCTGGGCTAAAGCGGAAGGATTGTCCACCTATCTCGCTTTCCTGCTGGACATGCCGCTTTGGTCTGTTCTGCAGGTTTATTCCGGATTGGACTTATTTTTTGAGGAGAACACCCAGCCGTTTTTCTATGGCAAACCGGATGAAAAGCCGCACTGGGCAAATTCGCTCGGGAATCTGTTCCACCCGCTTTCCGCTTCGGTTATTCTGATCGACCTGCTGCTGATCCTGCTGCTCTGGCAAACGACCCTGCGCGCGGAAAAGGATGTGGAAAACTCCCGGTTCCGAATCTGGCTGCTCTTTTGTCTGATCCTTTTTCTGGGCGGCGGACTGCTGATGTCGATCTCTTACCTGGGCGAAGTCCGCTCTATCTGGCGGCATGTGCTTTCCGGCGTTTTGCCGCTCCGGCTCCTGCTCTGGATTCTGGTTCCCGTCCTCTGGGATCAGTCCGGCTGACCACGGAGAGCAAGGGCCACGCTCGTCTCCATGCCAGGCTATACCGTCAGAATCCGGCCGGCAACCACCTGTCAAAATCAGACACAGCAAAGCGGGCTCATTTTTTGTTCCGCTTCGCCGCTGCCAACCGGGCATTTTCTTCCGCCCGAAAGCGGACGATCCGCCGGATCAAGTCCAGCGGCAGCGGTTCTGACAACGGAAACTGGATCGCGCCTTTTGACGTTTTATAACCGGATAAATCTTCCTGGAAGGCCAAAATACCGCTTGAGCCGGGATAGAATCCGATGTGGTTTTTGTGCAAAGCAAAGTGCACCAGATCCCCATGCAGGGTAAATGTCGGCATTCCCCAGCTGATTCGTTCTTCCGCGTCCGGCGCTTCCTCCCGGATGACAGCCCGCAGCGCACTCAGTTTCGTTCGGATTTCCGGCGCAGTGCCAGCGATATATTCATCGATATTCGTGAATGAAGCTTTTTCGGTTTCCATCTTCGCCACCCTTTCCGACCTTATATCCATTATACAAAAATAGACGCCGTTTTCAGAAAAGAAGTAGCACCATCGGTCCGGGAATTTGAGGACAGAGGCACCTTTTTCAAACTTTGAATTCCTGATCACCCTTAATCCGGCAATCGATCAGAAATGGATTAATAAAAGAAAGCGCCTCCAAACCTTTTGAGACACTTTCTTTCCACGATAAAAAAGGCAAAATGAACCCGGCGCGCAATTATAGAAAGCTGCCGGAAGAATTATTTAGCAGTCCGCTCAGGCTGCGGCCAGTGATTCCCCAAGCTTCTTCGCGTCAGCCAGCGCCGCGTCATCCGGGGTTTCGTTCACGATCAGGCCCTGATCTCCCACCAGAATTGCGCCGCCATCTTTAACACGCTGCTCCCAATTGCGCATCCACTCACCGTCGCCCCATCCGTAAGAACCAAACAAAGCGATTTTCTTGCCTTTCAGACTTCCTTCAATCCCGGCAAAGAACGGTTCAAATTCACTGTCTTCCAACTCCTCGGAGCCCATCGAAGGACAGCCGAACGCGAATTTTTCAAAATCATCTGCACTGCCGGTAAAATCGGAAACCGAAAAGAGCTCTGCCTGTGCGCCTTCGGCCACCGCCTCGGCCAACGCTTGGGTATTGCCAGTGCCGCTCCAATAAATCACTGCTATTTTACTCATAAACAACCCCCTTGGTTAAATTTTCAGTACCTGTGCCACAGTCAGACCTTTTTCCACTTGACTGCACAGATATTGTTTGCACGCTTTGTAACATTCAAACCGCTTGCGCGATTCTTCCTCACAGCCATAAACCTGCCAACATCCGCAGGTTTTGGCTTTTTTCGCTCCATACCGGACAAATCCCATCACGTCAGCCGGCGGGTATCCCAAAAACAAGCCAATTTCATGCGGGAAACAGGGATCATTTTCAAAACGGTTTTTTAACAACGCCAGTTTCTCGTCCATGCCCAGTTCCCTGCCATATCCAAACCAATGCAGAAGTGAAACATGGCTTCGTTTACTGAGATATTCCTCCATCATCAAGCGGTTATAAACCAGAACACCAACGCAGTTTTCACACCGGCACAGCGTCCGGATATAGATCCCCTTCTTTTGGGACTTCTGCAGGAACTCGGTTATTAATTCCTGCATAACGCCGGCAATTTCTTTTTTGTAATTAAAAAAATTCGCCGTTTTCTGACCCATCAATGTCGGGGCGGAATGGAATGCGAGCATTTTATCCAGAATTGAAACTTTTCCGCGCTGATGATCCATTTCGAATTCAACCGCCTGTCTCTTGCCTGAGTCAGTCATACACGATGTACAACCGCGTCAGTTAGCTTTATCTAACCAAACAGATCATAACAAAGCGCTGTGAATTTGTCAATATTGATTTCAGTCAATCGATAAATCGATTGTTGGAAAAACCATATTTTGAAATCCTATTACCAGCCAATACCGTTCGGTTTTGACAATAAGATAAATTGGATTCCCAGTGACAGCAAAAATGGATTTATCAGCAGCTTACAAAGAATTCAACAAATCATAGCTGTTACTCCCACTTAAAAAATCGAAGGGAAACGATAGTACATATCACCGCAATTGCAGTCATCACAATAACAGGAATGAAAACGCTATCCATTGGTAAACCGAGGAAAGTGGCCTTTAGAAGTTTAATTCCCTGTGTCAGCGGTAATATGTCAGCTACTTTTTGAAGTGCAGTGGGCATAATCTCATAAGGAAGCGTGGCGCCTGAAAAAATCAGCATCGGAAAGTACAACAAACTGGCGACTGCACTTGCTATTTTCATATTTGGCGCAATTCCGCCTACCAACAGCCCTATGCTGAACATAGAGAACATAACCAGTAAGAATGCTCCCCAAAATTGAAGCCATGAACCGTGTAATTGGCAGCCGAAAAAAACCGCCCCTGTCACATAAATAAGGACGAGAGAAGCAATAGAATAAAGAGCGTATATGGCAACCTGTACAGCCAAGATAAGGGCGGGGCTGATGGGTGTCACCTTAAACCGCTTTAGTATTTTTCTGCTTCTGTAATCAGATATGACTAAAGGAAGACCCATCACTCCGCCGGCACAAATGGCAATGGTCGCCACTGCTCCAAAAGATTGTTCCAGAAAACTGTAATCAGCGCCATCAAAAGCCGGCTTATTTCCGAAAATTGCACCTAAAATGATTACCATTACTATTGGAATACAAATGGCAAAAATTACCATGT
>CALAEB010000489.1 GCA_937890875.1 uncultured Anaerolineaceae bacterium
CCTAACAAAGACAGAATTACCGTAATCGCGAAAAAACGCTGTTCGGAGCTCCAGCTGCGCGGCAGCGCAGCGGTCATTGCCATCCAGATCGGAACATAGGGGACCGAATTCAGGATTTCGATCAGACGCTGGATAATCATATCCGCAGTCCCGCCGAAATAACCGCTGATTCCGCCCAGAATGACGCCCAGGAAAACGCTCAGCACGACCGAAACCATACCGACGGTCAGCGAAGTCCTTGTCGCGTACATCAGCCGGGACCATTGATCACGCCCCATTCTGTCTGAACCCAACAGAAAAACGCGTTCAGATGAATCTGCCGGCGCAAACAGGTGCCTTTCGGATTCCCAGAAAAGGAAATTCCATTTCATTCCCTTGCCGAGAAATTTTATGTCGACCGATTCATCGGGCACGGCAACCCATTCCATCGCCAGTGTTTTCGGATTGCGCTGGCCTTCCACCTTTTCCACCCACAAGTCTAATCTGCTGTCCCTGAAGAAGTGCAGCTTCTGGATCGGGACGTATGCCTGCCGCGCGTTTGTTTCTTCGGACGGCTGGTTGGCATAAAAATCCGGGAACAGAATGATCGTGAGCACAAAGACCAGAAGAAACAGGCTGATTACAGCCAGCTTGTTCTTGCGGAAGCGCCACCAGACCAGCTGCCAGTTTGAAGCGATCGAAACCTTTTCTTCGCTGGCTGAAGTGATAAATGCTTCGTCATTTTCCGTATCCGCAATCAGGGTGACTTCATTATTTTGACTCATTTGAATTTGGTTTTCTGACATTTGATCACTCCATTCGGATGCGCGGATCAATCCATGCCAGCAAGAAATCTGAAATGATTGTTCCAACGATGGCTAAAAGACAATAGACAAGAAGGATGGACCCGGACAAATACATGTCCTGCATTGAAAGCGCCTGAAGCAGCAGCGGCCCGATGTTCTGCAAATTCATGACTGTCGCAACAACCAGGGAGCCTGAGAAAAGCTGCGGAATATAATTCCCGATGGTGCTCACCAGCGGGTTCAGCGCCAGGCGGACGGGGTATTTCATTACCAGCTTCCATTCAGAAAGCCCCTTTGCGCGGCCGGTGATCATATAGGGTTTTCCTAATTCATCCAGCAGGTTTGCCCGCATGACCCGTGTCAGCCGGGCCGATCCGCCTAATGCCAGCACGATGGAAGGCAGCCACATATGCTGGAGCAGGTCTTTAAACTTTCCCCAACTCCAGGGCGCCATTTCGTATTCCGGTGAAAATAGGCCGACCAGATTCAATCCGAACTTATCGTAAAACAGCCACATCAATAGCAGCGCGAGAAAAAAGTTTGGAATAGCTACGCCGATATAGTTAATGACTGTGAAGAAATAATCTCCGAACGAATTTTTATGAACAGCAGAATAAATGCCGGCGGGAATTGCGATCAGCCATGATAAGATGAATGAGAAAAATGCCAGAAGAACTGTCAAACCTAATCGTTCACCGATCAATTGCTTATTGGGCAACATATATAACAATGAAAGACCCATATCCCCATGGAGCAATTTCTCCATCCAGCGAAGATATTGAATGTGCATCGGTTTATCCAACCCGTAGGAGACCCGCATCGCGTCTAACTGCTCTGCGTCCAGAGACGAACCTGAACCCGCGAGGATCGCGGAGTAGGTCGTCATGAAGTCGCCCGGAGGCGCCTGGATCAGAAAGAATATGACGACTGAGAATACCAGCAGCAAAACCGGAATCACCAGCAATCTTTTTAAGATGTAACTTGCCATTTTTCCTCTTTTAAATCAGCAGTTCGAATGATAGAAACACCACAACCACAAGTTTTTTCTTTATTCGAAAGGTTTCCCCATATTTCTTTTAATTCCTGCTTCTGAATCTTATTGGTTGACGGAAACATTTGGTTGTTGATAATTTCTTTTCATAATGTTTCGCGGATCGTGAAAAAAATTCCGGTATTTATGTCCTAGCGTCTCACAAAAAAGAAATTATTAACAACATAACCTTTCAACTTTCATCCCAACATGTTTCTTACCAAATGGTTTGTCGGTTCCCGGCAGACAGGCACGGATATGCAATTTTTATCGTATTTTTTTTATCCGTAATCAACTTGTTTGTTCACAGGTGGAGTTTCCCCCACCTGTGAAACTGGAAATTCAATAGCAGAATATCGGTATTATTTTATTGGGCAAAATAGAACTGTTCAGCCCGTCCGTTGCCCGGTGTGCGCAGCGGCCAGTCATTCCCGAGTGTATCCGATGCCGGAACATTCTCGAGGTTGACGTTGATGACAGCGACACCCTGGATCAGCGGTGTCAAACCGGCAATACCGATTTCATAGCAGCCTTCTGACCAGATGCGGAACAGTTCTTTCCCTAATTCAACCTGTTCTTCAGTGCTGACGTGCTTCGCAGTATCGACGATTTCCATAATCCGTTTGAAGTCATCATTCGGTTCGTAGCCATCTTTGCCGTCTGACATGATCCAGAGGCGGGCGCCGGTGGCAACAGTGATGCCCGGGCTGGTGCGCGGATCAAACTTCGGCGCGCCGGTGAAGGGGAACCCGGTCGTATCTTCGTTCCAGATTTCGGTCATCAGTTCGTTCGAGTCACGTTTTGCGAAGTGGTTGGTGCGTTCGTTTTCAACCACAACACCCTCGATGCCGATACCTTTCCAGTCTTCGGCAATCATCTGAGCGATATCGCCCCAGTTCGCGAACTGCGGAACGTAAGCAATTTCGATCATGACGCGGGAACCATCGGGCATCAGGCGGAAGCCGGCTGAATCGCGTTCGGTCAGACCAATTTCGTCCAGCAATGCGTTGGCCTGTTCCTGATCATATTCGGTGTACATGTAAGCATATTCATCGCCGGGATAGTACGGATGGGTGCTGCGTGGAACAGGCTGGCGGGCTTCGCCGACGGCCAGGAACGCGCTCTGGATGATTTCTTCGCGGTCAATCGCGACGGAAAGCGCAACCCGGAAGT
>CALAEB010000490.1 GCA_937890875.1 uncultured Anaerolineaceae bacterium
GGAGAGAAAACGAGATCTGCCGGCCATGCCGCGCCGGATCGGCATCGTGACTTCGCCAACCGGGGCCGCGCTGCAGGACATGCTGAACACCATCCGCAAACGCTGGCCGCTGGCGGAGGTGCTGTTCTCGCCGGCAGCCGTCCAGGGTGCCGACGCGCCGGCTGAACTGACAGCCGCGTTTGCCCGGCTGGAACAACAGGCGCCGGACGTCATCTTGATCGGCCGCGGCGGCGGTTCGCTGGAAGATCTGTGGGCGTTCAACGATGAACAATTGGTGCGCCGAATCGCCGCGAGTGAAATTCCGGTGATCAGCGGGGTCGGACATGAGACGGATTTCTCGCTGACGGATTTCGCCGCCGACGTGCGTGCGCCGACGCCGACCGGAGCGGCAGTGCTGGCGACGCCAGATATTCAGGAGATCCGCGGGGACATTGACGGCAGCTGGGCCAAAATCGACGGCATCATCCGGGAAAAAATCAGGACCGCCGCACAGTTTGTCGATGGAATCACGCGCAGGCTGGAACATCAGGCACCGTTGAACCGCATCCGGCAGGAAAATCTCGCTGTGGATCAACTCCAACTCCGGCTGCGGCAATGGATGAACAACCGGCTGAGCCGGCAGCGGCTGATGCTGAATGGACTGGAGCAGCGTCTGGCAGCGGTGAACCCGGAAGCCGTTCTGAAACGGGGGTATTCCCTGGTTGAACGGGAAGACGGGAGCGTCGCCACATCCGTACAGATGCTGAAACCGGATGAGAACGTCCGCATCCGGATGGCTGACGGCAGTGTCAGCGCAAAGATTCAATAACACGGGCGATCTCTCCCAACCGCATCTGCCGCCGAAGCAATCGCATTCCGGATGGCTGGGCAGCGATTGAATAAGGAGAGAAAATTTGTTGTTCTTTTGTTTTTGTGCTTTGCGCAAAAACAAAAGAACAACAAAAAACCCTTCCTATATTTCAAAACGCTGATAACCGGGTTGGATGATCGCGCTGAGAAAAGATGATGACATATCAAAGAAGGCGGGACAATGACTGAAACAAACGAAAATCCGATTTCCTTTGAGGAAGCTTTTGCCGGCCTGCAAAAAATTGTCGAGCAATTGGAAAACGAGACGGTTGACCTCGAACAGGCCATTTCCTTATACAAAGCAGGCCGGGCCTACGCATCCATCTGCAGCAATTATTTAGATCAGGCGGAACTCAGAATCAAGGAAATTAACGAACCGGGGCAAAAGGAAGAAGATGGTTTATGATGTTATTCATAATCCCGTAGTTGCAGCCGGATTTCTGGCCATGGTGACCGCACAGCTTCTGAAGCCGTTTGCCCATTATTTCATATCCCGTGAATGGGACTGGTTTTTGATAATCAGCAGCGGCGGGATGCCCAGTTCTCACTCCGCTTTAATGACCGCGGTTACCTTCGCGGTCGGCATGGTCAGCGGGTACGATTCCCCGACATTCGCCGTCGCACTGGCAACCGCGGTGGTTGTTACTTACGACGCGACTAATGTCCGCTGGCAATCCGGACTGCATGCACAGCGGATCAACCAACTGATCCGCGATGTGTTCAGCGGGCAGGAAATCAACGAAGAATTACTGAAAGAAGTTATCGGGCATACTCCGCGCGAAGTTTACGGCGGCATCATCTGGGGAATCATTGTAGCCGTGATCGTCATTGAGATCTGGATCCTATGAAATCAGCCATTCCGCAGCAAAGAAAAAAATCGGACGGCAGCCTTCGCCTGCTGTTGATCGCGGTCGGACTCTTCGGCGCGCTGCTGGCTGTGCTGGCTTTCTCCACAGCAAACGCAAAGAAACTCAATGCCCGGACCGCTGAAACTGCTTCCGCGGCCGTCCAGGCGACACTGGTTCAATCCATTCTCATCCAATCCGCCGCGTCAACGCCGACAGCCGCAACGCCGGCGGGCATCGCCGAACCGACGGTTCTGATTACCCCGGCAGCGGAGCCGTCCCTCCCGCAGCCCGCGGCCGTATCCGCGGCCGGGCTAGACCCGGCAGATTGGAAAAATTGGCCGGTAATCCCGGAAAGTGTCAGCCAGAAAATGGTGGATATCTACCGCAGTGGCATTGAACAGGGGAACGATCCCACAGCTTTCAGCAAAGTCGGCGACAGCAACAGCGTCCTGCCCTCATTTTTGGCTTGTTTTGATTACGGCGCGCAGGGATATGCCATCGGCAACTACAGCGACCTGGAAGCGGCGATCCGGCAGTTCCAATGGTCATTTTCCCGTGAATCCCGCGCGACAAAGATCGGGATCACCGCTTTTGACCTGGACGTCTATCACTGGTATGAGGATGATGTCTGCTGGCCTTACGAATCCGCCACCAGCTGCGAATACCGCCTCTGGAAACCGTCCATCGCTTTTATCGCGCTCGGAACCAACGATGCTTATATGGAAATCGGGATCTTTGAAGAACATCTGCGTTCGCTGGTGCAAAAAACGCTGGACCGGGCGATTGTGCCGATTCTGGTTACCAAAGCGGACAATCTGGAAGGCGACGACAGCTACAACGCCGTGATTGCCCGACTGGCGGCCGAGTATGAAGTGCCGCTGTGGAATTTGTGGCGCGCGATGGACCCGTTACCGAATCATGGTCTGCGGGAACAGGATGTCCACCCGACGTCCAACGACACCTCTCTCTGTGATTTTACCGGGGATGACATCCAGAAATACGGCTGGACGGTGCGCAACCTGACCGGGCTTCAGGCGCTGGACCGGGTGTGGCGGCTGCTGAACCAGTCATAACATGGCCCATATCCGGCACTTCGGGAAATTTAAACAAAAAAAGTCAAAATTCGGTCCGGCTTTTTACGGCCAAATCTAATTTGGTTTGGGTGTCAAAAACGTTGAACTGCCGGAAAAGGGTGTACTGTTCCGTTTTTTCAGCAATTTGACTTTTGATGCTCAACTAAATTTACAAAGAAAAACGTTTTTCAACAAACGTCTTCGAATTTCGACTGCAG
>CALAEB010000491.1 GCA_937890875.1 uncultured Anaerolineaceae bacterium
TTGGAATGGGAAGCCTTGCCGGCGGCAGTGAACCCGGAGCAATTTTTTCGGCCCGCCGCGGGATTGAAAAAGTGCTTTTCAATTTAACGATCGGGTTCAGCGTGTTATTGATTATCCTGGTGATTGCCAGTGTGATTATCTTTTAGCTGAAGAATTGTTCATTCGAGGCTTCCATTTCAGAATGGAGGCCTTTTTTTTAAAGCGGCTGGTACTGTATTTTTTTTCGCGTTTTCGCAATCCGAATTCCTGATTCCTGCCCGCACCCTTTTTTTTCAGCGTCGATCAAGTTAGAATAGAGGAATGAGAAAACTCCGCTGGCAACTGATAATCATTTTCCTGACCGGTTTAGTGGTCGGTGTTCTTTTACTCAGCGATACAACGACGGGGCCGATTCAGATTTTTGAATCCCAGCCGACAGGCGGCGGGATTTATAAGGAAGGTTTGGTCGGAACTTTGCAGCGCATGAATCCGTTGCTGTCTTATTACAATAACGCTGATCAAGACCTCTGCCGCCTGCTGTATAACGGTCTGATTAAATTTGATGCCCGCGGCATGCCGGTCAAAGATCTGGCTGCCTCGTGGGGCATCTCGATGGATGGAACGATTTATAATTTTGCGCTGAATCCGGATGCAAAATGGCATGATGGCCAACCCGTAATCGCTGAAGATGTTGTTTTTACCTATACTATGCTGAAACAAGGTACGGGATATTTGCCGGACGATTTAATTTCCTTTTGGCAGAAAATCGAAGTTCGGGCATTGGATACGCAGACGGTACAATTTGTGCTGGAGGAAGCGTTTGCACCATTTTTGGATTACCTGAGTGTTGGGATATTGCCCCGGCATATTTGGGGGAGTATGAGCTTTTCGGAAATGGCTGAATCCAAAATGAATATCCAGCCGGTGGGCAGCGGACCGTTCCGGTTAGCTGAGCTCATTCAGGATGGCGGTAATATTACCGGAGTCCGGTTGGAGAATAACCCCATCTATTTTGAGACCAAGCCTTTCTTGGATGAAATTCAATTGATTTATTTTCAGGACAGTGTGTTGGCATTTCAGGCTTATCAGCAAGGCGTTGTCGATGGAATCAGCTATGTTGCGGACAGCGTTTTGCCATCCGTTCTGATTGAGCCGAATTTATCCTTATATTCCGCCAGGCTTCCGATTCAGTCAATGGTTTTATTGAATCTGGATAACAGTGCTGTGGGCTTCTTTCAGGATACAACTGTCCGGCGGGCATTATTAACCGGGCTGAACCGGTCGAAGATCGTTAATAATTTTCTGAATGGACAGGCGCTGGTTGCGCATGGTCCGGTTTTATCGGGAAACTGGGCTTATTACAGCGGCATCCCGCAGGTTGAATATGACGCTTATAAAGCCATAGAGCTGTTAAAGTCAGCGGGATATGTGCTGGCGAATGAGCAGGATCAGGTTCGTTCAAAAGAGGGTAATACGCTGAATTTTACGCTGCTTTATCCGGATGACGATCTTCACCGGAATATCGCCGAATCGATCCAGCAGGATTGGGCGCTGATTAATGTTTTGGTGAATCTTGAGGCGGTTCCTTATTCCGACCTGATCAATTCACGTTTGCAGGAACGAAATTATGAGGCCGCGCTGGTTGACCTGAATTTATCAAACTCAGCGGATCCCGATCCCTATCCGTTTTGGGATCAAACGCAGATTTCAAGCGGACAGAACTATTCCCAGTGGAATAATCGGGTGATCAGCCAGTACCTTGAATCCGCGAGGGTTGAAACGGATCAGGCAGAGAGAGAACGGCTGTACCGGAATTTTCAGGTCGTATTTGCAGACGAACTTCCGGCGCTTCCGCTGTATAATCCGGTTTATAATTTTGCGGTCAGTTCAAAAGTGAAAGGAATCAGCGTCGGTCCGTTGTATCGGACTTCCGACCGTTTTCAAAATATTCAATCCTGGTATGTTGTTTCCAGAACAACATTGAATGAACAATTCCAGGAAAAAAACCAGACAGATGAATGATGACAATTCAGAATTGATGTCGGGCGCCATATCTTGTAAAAAAGATAGGGCTCTTTTTTGCCGCCGGATTTCAGAATTGAATAGAAACTTTGCGCATGGAGAATTAAATGGTCGGGACGATTATTAATGTTGCCGCAATCCTGACGGGGACAATTGTCGGGTTGGTGCTGGGTGCGAAATTCCCTGAGAAACTGAGAAACACGCTTACCGCTGCGATCGGTATATTTACAGCGCTGCTGGGTGTGAATATGTTTCTGAAATCCGAAAATAATGTCATCAGCTTGGTTGGGATTGT
>CALAEB010000492.1 GCA_937890875.1 uncultured Anaerolineaceae bacterium
GTTTCAATCGCAAATTCTGTGATGACCAGCATTTCGGAATATGACGGAGTATCCGCTTTTGCCGCTCCCATTCCGCCCTTTCTATCCCCGCAGCGAAAAGGCATTTCCCGGAATTATTAACGTTTTGTAAAGGTGTCACTGATCCTTTTTTTCCCTATTGTGTTCCAAATGATTCTGTATAAAATAGATAAGCGATTAATAATAACGTGGTTATCATTTGAGGAGGGAAATAATGAGGTCGCAGTATCAGGCGGTTGCGCGTAAATTGGATCAATTGTTTCTTGGGCGGCGGATGGTGTTTTTCCGGGCCTTTCAGAACAATGGTCTGTATCAGGGCCAGCTGCCGATTTTGGAATATGTTCTGCGGAATCAGGGCTGTACACAGAAAGAAATTGCCGATGAGCTGTTTGTATCTCCTGCGTCAATTGCTTCTTCGACAAAAAGACTGCAGAAGGCAGGCTTGATGGAGAAGAAAACGGATGAGAGCAATCTCAGACAAAACAAGCTGTTCGTGACGGAAAAAGGCTCCTTTGTCGCCGAAAACTGCCGGAAAGAATTCAATCATTATAACGAATCCTTTTTATATGGTTTCACAGACGAGGAACTGACGTTGCTGAGTAGTTTTCTTGACCGGATTGTCGCAAATATGGCTGATGGAAATTCTTCCGGCTGTCCATTTCCGGCGAACCTGGCAGAAGCAGATATAGAAAAATGAGAGGTGGGTTTTGAGCTATATAAAACTGTTTCCTTATCTGAAGGAATTTAAGAAGTACGCTTTTTTAGCTCCGGTCTCGGTAACGATTGAAGTTATTCTTGAAATCATCTTGCCATTATTGATGTCCAAGATTATTGATGTCGGGATCGCAAATTCGGACATGGGATACATAACAAAAACCGGCCTTTTGATGGTCGGCGCGGCACTTCTTTCGCTTCTTTTCGGCGCCGCTTCCGCCAGGTTTGCTTCGGTCGGCGCGGCCGGTTTTGCCATGAACCTCCGGCAGGCGCTTTTTGAAAAAATCCAGGATTTTTCATTCCGTAATATTGATCATTTCAGTACGGCTTCTCTGATCACCCGCCTTACAACCGATATTACGTTTATTCAGAATTCTTTCATGATGATTATCCGCGTTCTGGTAAGGGCGCCAGTGATGATGATCAGCGCGACGGTGATGGCGATTTCGATTAATTCGAGACTGGCGATGATTTTTTTAATCGCCGTTCCGATTCTTGGCGCTTTCCTGGCGTTTATCTCGTATAAAGCGCATCCGTATTTCGTGAAAATGTTCAAAAAATTTGATGCGATGAATGCGTCGGTACAGGAAAATCTGATCGCGATCCGGGTGGAGAAAGCGTTTGTGCGCCATGATTATGAGAATGAAAAGTTTGAATTTACCGCCACGGATGTACAGAACGCCCAGAAACAGGCGGAAAAGCTGGTTATTCTCTCTTCACCGTTGATGATGCTGACGATGAGTATCAGCATTATTGCGATCGCCTGGTTCGGCGGAAATCAGATCATTGCCGGCGATATGATGACAGGAGAATTATTCAGTTTCATTACGTATAATACGCAAATTCTGATGTCTCTGATGATGATCTCAATGGTTTTTGTCATGGTTGTGATTTCTCAGGCTTCCGCGGACAGGATCAACGCCGTATTCGAAGAGAAACTGGATATGACGGATGCCGATGCGGACGCCGGCCTGGCCATTGCGGACGGATCGGTTACGTTCGAGCATGTGTCGTTCAGTTACGCAAAAGATGCCGAGAATCCGGTGCTGACCGACATTAATTTGAAAATTGAATCCGGGGAAACTGTCGGCATTATCGGCGGGACCGGCTCCGCGAAGACGACGCTGGTGAGTCTGATCCCGCGTTTGTATGACGTAATCGGCGGGAATCTTCTGGTTGGCGGAAAAGATGTCCGATCTTACAAATTGGATACCTTGCGGAACGCCGTTTCGATGGTGCTGCAGAAAAATGTTCTGTTTTCCGGAACGATCCGGGACAACTTAAAATGGGGTGATGAAAACGCCACGGATGAAGAGATTATTGCCGCCTGCAAAGATGCGCAGGCGCATGATTTTATTATGTCATTCCCGAACGGGTATGATACCGATCTGGGACAGGGCGGCGTGAATGTTTCCGGCGGGCAGAAGCAACGGCTCTGCATTGCCCGGGCTTTGTTAAAGAAACCGAAAGTGATGATTCTGGATGACAGCACCAGCGCGGTGGATACGGCGACGGATCTGCGGATCCGCAAAGCGCTGCGCGAAAAACATTCCAATATCACCACCATTGTCATTGCGCAGCGAATTATGAGCGTGATGGAGGCGGACAAGATCGTGGTCATGAATGACGGAAGAGTTGAAGCGATCGGCAAGCATGCGGAGTTGCTGACTTCCAGCGAGATTTATCGGGAAGTTTATGAGTCTCAGCAGAAAGGGGTGGCCTAATGACGGAACAAGCAAAGAAAATACCGGCGAGGTCCGGTCCCGGCGGCGGTGGCCCGGGCGGCGGACAGCAGCGGGTAAAGGAAAAGCCGAAAGATGTCCGGAAGACGATTAACCGGATCCTGGGTTATTTTATGGAGTTTCGATGGCAGTTTATCATCGTGGTCCTCTGTCTGATCGTCAGCGCGCTCTCCTCTGTGGTGGGGATCTATTTGCTGAAACCGATTGTGAATGAATATATCGTTCCGTTTATCGGAAAAGGGAATCCGGATCTTTCCGGTTTCCTCTCGATGCTCACGCTGATGGGCGGGATTTATCTCGCGGGCGTAATTGCCAATTATCTTTCGGCCCGCCTGATGCTGAATATCAGCACCGGAACACTGCGGCGGATCCGGATTGAGATGTTTACCCATATGCAGACGCTGCCGATTAAGTATTTTGACACGCATACGCATGGTGAGATTATGAGCCGGTATACCAACGATGTGGATACGCTGCGCGAAATGATCTCGATGAGTATTCCGCAGTTTATTACTTCACTGATGACGGTCTGCGGGGTGTTTGTGATGATGCTGATCCTCAGCTGGCGGCTGATGATCCTTGTCATCGTTCAGATCGTGATCATGCTGTTATTGATCAGAATGATCGGCGGTAACAGCGCGAGCTTTTTTATCAAGCAGCAGCGGAACCTGGGCGCGGTAAACGGTTATATTGAAGAGATGATCGAAGGGCAGAAAGTTGTCAAGGTCTTCAGCCATGAGCCGAAGGTGAAGGCCGATTTTGCCAAATTGAACCGTGATTTATTTGTTGTCGCAAGCAATGCCAGCACGTTCGCGAATGTGATGATGCCGATTCTGGGAAATCTTTCCTATATCTTTTATGCGCTGACGGCGACCGTCGGCGGAATGCTGGTGATCAAAGGGTTGATGGATATCGGTACGATTGGGTCCTTTTTACAGTACACCCGGAACCTGACAATGCCGATCGTTCAACTCTCGCAGCAATTTAACACGATCCTGACCGCGCTGGCCGGCGCCGAACGGATTTTCGACCTGATCGATGAACCTTCCGAAATTGATAACGGAACGGTGGTTTTGGTAAACGCCAGGATTTCCGAAAACGGCGAGGTCAGCGAAACGCAGGAACATACCGGTTTATGGGCCTGGAAAAATCCGCAGAAGCAAGGCGCGGACGCTTACCGTCAATTGAAAGGGGACGTTCGCTTCGAGGATGTGGATTTCGGGTATGAACCGGAGAAGAAGGTGCTCAATAACGTCAGTTTGTATGCCAAACCGGGGCAGAAAATCGCTTTTGTCGGATCAACCGGGGCGGGGAAGACGACCATCACCAATCTGATTAACCGGTTCTATGATATTACCGATGGCCGGATCACTTTCGACGGAATTGATATCAAAAATATAAAAAAGGATGACCTGCGGCGTTCTATTTCGATGGTGCTGCAGGATACCCATCTGTTCACCGGGACGGTTGCAGAGAATATCCGTTACGGAAATCTGGACGCGAGCGATGAGGATATCCGGAAGGCGGCAAAACTGGCGAACGCAGATTTCTTTATCCGGCACCTGCCGCAGGGGTACGATACGGTTCTTACGGCGGACGGGGCAAACCTGAGCCAGGGACAGCGGCAGCTGCTGGCGATCGCCCGCGCCGCGGTGAAGGATCCGCCGGTCCTGATTCTGGACGAGGCTACCAGCTCGATCGACACCCGAACGGAAGCGCTGATCGAAAAAGGGATGAACAAGCTGATGGAAGGGCGGACGGTTCTGGTGATCGCGCACCGGCTTTCGACTGTGCGCAACGCAAAGGCGATTATCGTTCTCGAAAACGGAGAAATTATTGAGCGGGGTGATCACGACTTTCTGTTACAGGAACAGGGCCGTTATTATCAGTTGTATACCGGGCTGTTTGAGCTGGCCTGACCGGGATAAAATCAGCAGAACAGGCGTGATGGTAAATCACGCCTGTTCTGCTTTTATCTTCTGTCTGTCACGGAGCACAGTTTGGCCTGCCAGCTGTTCTCCCGGCTTTGAAACACATTCTTTGAATTGCATGTTCATTGTTCTCGTTGTTCCCGGCCGCTTTTTAACCGGATATCGGTGCGGATTTCCTGCGCCAGACGATGACGGCCGCCCAGGAAATCAGGGAAATCAACATTCCGGGGATCAGCCCGATGGGGATGTATTTCATTTCAACCGTGTGAGCACCCGGAGGTGTCTCAACGGCCGTTAGGCTGCCGAATACCTCGAACGGTTCGGCTTTCTTTCCGTCAATCCAAATTTGCCAGTCTTTCTCATACGGGATGGAAAAGAAGAGCGCGCGGTTTTCTTTTTGAACCGTGTATGTTCCGCGCAGATGCGAGCTGCTGATTTTCTCCAGCACAACCGGTTCCTGCGAAAGGATCTCATAATACCGGCTCAGCGCAGAGCGGTTCTCATAGCGAAAAACGGCGTTTTCAGCGGAATAGGGCAATATCAATTCTTTGGCTTGGATCGTTACCTGATCGCCCGTGGAAAAATTTCCGACCGGCAGGATGCCGCTGTCGATCATTTCTTTTTCCGATTTATAAAATGTTCCATTTCGATCAATATCGTATCGGGTGAAAACGCGTTCTGATTGGGGCATATACGCATAAAGCGCATCGGAACCGGTGATGGGGATGGTC
>CALAEB010000493.1 GCA_937890875.1 uncultured Anaerolineaceae bacterium
TTAACAACGGGACAGCAGAATAATTTGGCTGTCGGAATCCACGTGGCGGCCCTTTCCAGAAGATCCCGCTGCGGGGTATCACGAATTCCGATGGTATCAATACAGGTGTTCATCGCGCCGATCCAATGGGTGGTGTTGATGAATTCCGGGCCGCTGATGCCGGGGAAAAAGTATTTCGCCCCGCCGGAAAAACCGATAACCTCATGCGGAAAGACCGGGCCGCACACGATCAGCAAGTCGTAGTCCAGGACCAGTTTATTGATCTGGACCGTGATATCCTCGTTGATTGTTCCATAGGTCAGGCGGTTGATTTCATCCGCCGCGAAACTTCCCAGGGCGACAAATGTTTCCGGTTTATCCCATTCATGATTATAGAAAGTGATATCCCGGTATTTCCCTTTCATTTCGTCCGGCGTGATCTCCATTTCTTTGCAGATGGCTTCCTCACTCATCGGCATATGGGTGCCAAGCGCAATGATGAAGTCCATTTTCTTTACTTTGCCATGCAGGATTTCGTAAAATGAATTGAAAAACAGCGGTAATGGCATGGTGCGGGTGCTGTCCGGAATAATGAACAGCACTTTTTTCCCGGTAAGGTCATTGGCGGTAAAAACTTCCCGCAAAATATCCGACACGCTCCGGTCATCCAGCAAATTTTCGCGATCTGGGCTGCCAAAACCAAAAACCTCTTTCGAAATTCTCATAACACCTCCATATGCGGGACCTTTTTTCATTTCCCGGCAATAAAATCTGCCAGGTGACGGTCAAAATGTTTTTTAATGGTCTGATCGTATAAATCGCTGTTTTTCTTAAGGATGGCGAGGAATTCCTTTCCATACAGATCCAGGACGGAACCGAAGCAGACATGCAGCGCCTGCCGGGCGTGAAAGTTGTCCAATAAAGCGGGGAGCTGGGCATCGGACAATTGTTCCGGATCCGGCATCTTGGCAAATTCAGCCGAGACATGATAGGAAACTTTATCCGTGTCATACCGGTTCCGGCTGAAGGTATAAATTTCGCGGAACAGGCCCGGGTTCACCATAGCGAGAACGCGAAGAGCTTCAAGGTAACTTGTTCCGGCGGTCTTCAAATGAACTTTGTCGTCACTCAACACGACACAGATTTTATAAATGCTGAATTTGTCACTGCCGGAGTGCAAGCTGATTTTGTAGGTGCCGAAGTGTTTTTGGACGGCCGCGTGCAGTTTGTACGATGCTTCAAACGCTTTCAGGTCCCCGATGTAGTCCACGCCTTTTTCAAACCGGCCGATGAAGCGCGGAGCCAGCGAAGTCCAGCGGATGCCTAAACGCTTCATTTCATTTGCGATGAAGTAATGTTCAAAAACGGAAGTCGGCCAGTCCGTCTCGTCAACGGACACCTCAAAATCAAACTCCCTGCCGTGGTGCAAATCGCTGATTACTGTGAACATTTTCTTGACGTGCAAAATAGCTTTGCCGTATTTCTGCAGGGCTGTCAGAATATCCAGCCGGTTGCAGCTCACACCTTCCACCGGAAGCGGGGCTGCTGTGTAGCTTTCGAGGAGGGTTTCCAGTTTTGTCCCGAATTGCTCGAAGTCAAAATCTTTCAGCGCATCTTTCAGTTGCGCTTCCGGAGCGTTTTCGTCCACTTTGCGGACATGTTCGCCCGGATCGACGGTGAAAAATGTGAAGCCCGCTTCAAAAAAGGATTTCGCGTCTTCCGGCGTCTTCAGATGATCGCCGTCCGCACCCCAGGGCTCTTTCCACCCCATTTCGAAGACACCCCACATGGCGTCGTCCATCACCTGCTGCGGCGTGCGGTGCGTCCGCACATTCTCCCGCACGGACTGCTGGGCAAAAACCGGGGAGATGCCGGTGCCTTCAAAGGCCAGCACATGTCCCGGTGTGGCCAGACCAAGCCGATCGCCGGTGCCGGCGCTTGTTTTCAGCCCCAGCGGCTGCGGGGTCAGCCAGGGAATTTTGCTGCGCAGTGCGGCCGCGTTTCCGGCCGAAAGCGGGAAGAGGCCCGGCTCAATTTCGCCGGTTAGTCCGAAGGTGTCCCCTTCTGCCCGCAAAAACCGGTTGCCTTCCGTATCCAGGACCATGCCGATCGTGCCGCCATCCAAAGATATCCATGATTTCTCAATTTTTGTGTAATTCATTCAGTTTTCCTCTGTTCGATCCTCATGCTTCTGCACTTCGAAATAAGGGGCGGAATTTCTGTTTTTTTGTGCTTCGCACAAAAAAAAACTCCGCTTTTATTCGAAAGGTTCATCCAAATTATGAGTTCCTGCTCAAACCGCTAATTTGTAAACCGATTTCGGTTGATGATAAACCAGCATTTCCGCCAGTTCCTGAGCGTCCTGCAGGTCGATGAAGGCGCGGGCAACCATCTTTGCCAGCCAGTTCGCGACGACCCTGCGCCAGACGTCATGCCGGGCCGGAATGCTCGGGAACGCCCGGGTATCATCCACAAATCCGCTCAGATTATACAGACCGGCAGTTTCCGTGACCGAATCAAAGAAGCGCATCATCCCGTTCCAGCTGTCATTGAACCACCAGGGCGGCCCCAGCCGGATGGCCGGATAATGGCCGGCCAGCGGCGCGAGTTCACGGGAATAGGTGTACTCATCCAGCGTGAAAAGACATAAGGTGAAGTTCGGATGATTCCCATATTTCGTGAGCAGCGGCTGCAGATTGCGGGTAAACTCTGTCGCGACCGGGATATCACAACCTTTATCCGCGCCGAACTTTTCATAAATGCTGCTGTTATGATTCCGCAGAACGCCCGGATGAAGCTGCATGACCAGACCGTCTTCGCAGCTCATTCTGGCCATCTCGTTCAGCATATGTCCTGCGAACGCGATGGATCCGGCGGGATCTGCCTTTCCTTTCAGCGCATCGGTGAACAGCCGGTTCAGTTCCGATTCGGATAATTCTGTGGTGTCGGGCGAAATGACCGCTTGATCTGTCGAAACGGCGCCCATTTGCTTGAAGAATGCCCGGCGGTTTTCCAATGCCTGGATATAAGATCGGTAGTCAACGATGTCAATCCC
>CALAEB010000494.1 GCA_937890875.1 uncultured Anaerolineaceae bacterium
ATTTGGATCGGGCCGCCCATACCGATTATTTCCGAAGACGCGAGCCGCTCATTCTTTTCGTCGACAGCCCACTCCTTCTTTAATTTTTCAGGATACAGATACATCACAAGCGATGTTTCGATTTCGCCTCCATGCGCATCCGTCCGGTTGGAAGCCTGGCGGTCCGTCAATTTTGTCGCCATATCAACAATCAGCCCCCAGACGTTAAACATGAACACTTTAAGCCCATAAGCATCCCGGATGTCAAACGCGGCCGCGCCGATCGCGGCAATATTCCCGCCATGCCCATTAAGAATCATCATTTTTTTGAAGCCATGTCTCGACACGCTGGCCGCAATTTCCTTGATCACTGAGATCAGTGTTTCAGCGGATAAAGTCAGCGTACCGGGAAAGTCCATATGCTCCGGGCTCTGCCCGACCGGCATCGCAGGCAATAAAAGAAAATCGAGCTCCCCCGCTAACTTTTCAGCCGCATCTTTCATTAAGTCAACGGCAATATGCGTGTCCATTCCGTTCGGAAGATGGGGACCATGCTGCTCCATTGAGCCGATCGGGAAAAGAACAATTGTCTTCTCCCGGTCCAACAAATCAATCTGTTTAAAGGAGATAGCCATTTCAGTTTCCTTTGAATGCTTCCCGCAGTTCCATCAATATTTTCCCGAGCATATTGCTGCCTTTTCCGTCCGCGCCAATTCCCCAATAATCATCTACGGGCGAGTTTTCAATCAATTCCGAATTTCCGGTTCCTGTCAGCCGCTCCCCCAACTCAGGATTCTGTGTGAATTTCGCCTTCACAGCCTCTTTCATGACCGCCAGTTTCCTTTCATCCCAGCTTGGATCCACCGGAACATCGGGACGCCTGGAAAGTTCGAAGGCCTCCCGCGGGGAAGGCAGCCTGCGACAGATTTCTTCATATTTGGTTCCGGAGAATTTTTGCGCCTGATAATAATGCTCGCTTGTCGGCCAGATCTTCCCTCTCAAAAAAATCGGCGCCGGATACCAATTCCCCAGAAAACCATATTCCTCATGCGGGCCATAAAACAAAATCTTTCCTGCGGCGGATTTGCTCAGCGGATGGGCAAACAGATTGGTCAGTCCATAGAGATTCCCGTCAGGAGCGATAAAATTTGCCCAATTCTGTGAATCGTCGCGGTATATCGTCCCCTCGATCTGATATCCTTTGGCCACAAGCTCCTGAACAGCCGCATCCACATCATCAACGTAAAAATCGATCTTTGGTCCTTTCAGCGTGTTTAATTCCGGCGCCATGGCCGGGCCGAGAATTTCCATCAAATCGCCGTTGGGCATACGAAAAGTCACCAAATCTTCAACCTCAATCCACGGTTCCAAATTCAGAACGTTTTTGAAAAAAGATACCACCTCGTCAAACTTACCGGTCTTCACACCCGCCCAGGCAATCCCTTTAATATTCATCCGGACATCCTCCCGTTTCGATAAAATGATTAATTTGCAGCAGCGTCGGTACCGCCCCCTGACCGCCGATCCGTTGCGTTGAAATGGCAGCGGCTGCGGAAGCAAACCGCAGCGAATCCGCTAACGCTTTCTCTTGCAGAACCGAATAAACAAAAGCGCCGGAAAATGTATCGCCGGAACCGGTTGTATCAACGACCCGGACAGGGTATCCGGATACCCGCACGATATCACCCCGCTGATTACCGGCCAGCGACCCTTCGCTCCCCAGCGTAATAACCGCCGTTCCGACCCCGATCCGCAGCAGTTCCGATAAAACATCCGCATAGGATTTGCCCGGGAATAAGTGACCGGCGCCCTGCCGGTTTACAAAAACGATATCCGAGTATGCGATCACATCCCTGCATGCTTCGATACCCGGATACGCGGCGTCAAGATCGGCGGAAACCGTTAAACCGTTCCGCTTCATTTCAACGATCGAATCAAGCATTCTTAACGGATCGATCGCAATATAATGAACATGATTCGCGGAAGTCAAATAAGGAATTTTTGCGCGCAATGCATCCTTGGATGGGTAAGTGATTTCCGTATGTTTGACCAGAATCGCCTTTTCACCGGTATCATCCAGCATCATAATACAGTGATAGGTTTCCGCATCATCCCTGACGATCACACCGTCCAGCTCGACTTTATTCTTTTTGATCCCGGCAATCCCAATCTCGCCGTAATCATCGCTGCCGATCACGGCGACAAGCCCGGTCTGCATCCCCAGCGAACTTAAGACACAAGCGGTATTCGCGCCCTTTCCACCGGGGAGCACATAATTTTGATCCACCAAAACACCCTCGTCCCAGGTTGGAATATGCGGAACGATATAAAATATATCCGTATCAATATCACCTACAACCACGATCTCAGGCATCCTTTATGCTCCTGTCCTGTCCTTTCAGCACCGGCAACTTGAAATCCGGATCCTTTTCGCCGTCATTAACTCTTTCAATCAGTATTGCAAATTCCTATTTCGGTGCAATTTCAATCAACATGAAAAAGATTGTCCTCAGACGATCCGGTCGGTTGTCTCCGCGTCAAAAAGATGAACCGAATTGGGCTTGAAGTTCAGCCCTATCCGCATCCCTTCCGTCATCTCTGAATAATCCGAGGCCGCAATCCGGGCCACAATTTCTTTTTCCCCGGTCTTCAGATGAACATAAAAATCGGCCCCCAGGTTCTCGATAAATGTTACCGTTCCATTCAAAGGATAATTATCCGCACCCGTCAACTCAAGAACGAATCCTTCAGGGCGAATGCCGGCGATCACTTTTCGATCCAATAATTTTGCCTGATTAATATCCGGGGCAAAAAAACGAACCATCTTCTGCAAAGGAATTCCTTCCCCGCTGCCGGTAAATTTCATGTTTCCGTCTGAAACGACGCCATCCAACAGATTAATTTGCGGGGAGCCGATAAAAGACGCGACAAAAATATCCTTCGGCTTTTCAAAAATCTCAGAGGGAAGCCCTTCCTGCCGGATAGAACCTTCATACATTAAAATAATCCGGTCACCCATCGTCATCGCTTCCGTTTGGTCATGTGTGACCAGAATGGAGGTGATACCAAGTTTTCGCTGGATCTGCGCAATTTCAACCCGGACAACCGCCCGGAGCTTGGCATCCAGGTTTGACAATGGTTCGTCCATAAGAAGCAAAGAGGGATTCAAGACCAATGCCCGCGCAAGCGCGACCCGCTGCTGCTGTCCTCCGGACATGGACTTAATAGAGCGGTTTTCAAAGCCTTCCAAACGGACCAAAGCCAAAGCGTCCCTTACCCGCGGATCAATTTCCGTCTTTTTAATCCCCCGCATCTTTAAACCATAAGCGACATTTTTAGCCACCGTCATATGGGGAAACAGCGCATAATTCTGAAATACAAACCCAATATTCCGTTCCCACGGGGGCAGGGCCGCCGCCATCATCGCGGCCATTCTCAGCGTGCTGACGACCTTTGTGTTCAAGCCCACGGAAAATGCAGCCTCGGATTTGGTGCTGGGCTTTGTCCAGGGCGCCGCCATGGGCTTGGCCCTGGTGGCGGTCGGCTATATGATCCAGGCCATGCGCGTGCGCAGGGCCGCCAACAGCCAGGAGCTGATGGAAAAGCTCTACCGGGAGGAGCAAGACGAGCGCCAGGCCTTTATCAGAAGCAAGGCCGGCTACCCTGCCATGACCATTGGTGCCGCCACCCTGGTGTGCGCTGGCGCCGTCCTGGCCTTTTTTGAGCGCACGGTGAGCATGGCGGTGATGGCCAGCGGCATATTCATGATCGTCTACCAACTGCTGGTGAAGCTTTACTACAGCAGGAAATACTGAGGGCCTGTTGTGGGAGAAGAGGAAGAGCATACGAAGCTCCGATCGGGCCATCGCAAAAGGCGGTGGCCCTTGATTATGACAGCCTCAGCCCGGGCAGCGCCTGCCGGACGGCCTGCGCGATGAGCTGCTGGCCTTTGCCATTGGGGTGCATGCCATCCACGCACAGGCAATCCGGGAAGTCATCGGCGGCCAGAAAGGCGTCCCTCAGGTCAAACAGCCGGCAGCGGGTGAGCCGGGCCGTGCGGTAGACCGCGGTGGCGTAGCGCTCCTGCCAGCGGTAGATGTGCTGGACATCCCCCAGGAAGCGCAGGATGACCTGGGGATCAAGCCCCTTGGACACCCAGGCGAAGAAACGCTGGGCTTCAAGGGGCGGCGGGGAGACCAGGATGGGGGTCTTGCCCCGCTGCCGCACCAGGCGCACAAACTGGTGCAGCCCCTTTTCAAAGGCTTCAATCGGCACCTTGGGGCTGTGGGGGCGGGAGGGATCCTCTGACACCGCGGCCCAGTCCATGTTGCAGTCGTTGCCGCCAAACTGGATGGCGACGGCCTGGGCGGGGGTGTCAGAGGATCCCTCC
>CALAEB010000495.1 GCA_937890875.1 uncultured Anaerolineaceae bacterium
GCTGCCCGATTTGATGCAGCTGGAAAAGCAGGTACAGGCTGTCCGCGCCGCCGGAGACACCGACAACCGCCGTTTCGTCCGGTTTCAGCCGGCACTCCCTGCGCAGGAATTCAACAGAAAACATCAGATCAATGCCGCTTCATCAAACTAAATTTGATTGGGGTGTGAAAACATTAAAGTACGAAAAAAGGGCGTTTGTGATCCTGTTTTTCTGCGCGAAGCGCAGCAAACAGAATGACAGTGGAGATGCCCATATTTCGGAATCCTTTGCTCATCCGGGGTAAGCGGAAGGAGGGTTGCTCCGCCGGGTCATAAAAGGTCGGCGAACAGGCTCATCGGTCCAGCGATCAGACCGGTCAGAGAGGGGCCGGTGTGAGCGCCGAGGACGGGAGCCACCGGCACCGTTTCCTCAAAGAAACAATCCAGTTTTTCCATCGCTTTCTGTTTCAGGAGTTCGATGCCGTCCGGTGAAAAGCCGTGAACGATCTGGGCGCGCAGTTTTTCAGTGCCGAACCGCTCCGCGTTCAGGTCAACGATCTGCGCGACGGCCCGTTTGAAAGTGACGGCCTGCCCGACCGTGTCATATTTTCCGCTGTCCACATCCACCCCGATCACCGGTTTGATGTTCAATACCTGAGCCATCAGCCCTTTCAGATGGCTGACCCGTCCGCCGTGGACCAGGTAACGGATTTCTTTCAAGGTGAACATGCCGGAGACCTGTTTGCGGATCAGCGCCAGGCGTTCCAGGATCTTGTCCAGCGGCCAGCCTTTTTTGGCGGCGATGGCGGCTGCCTGGACCTGCCAGCCCTGTGCGGCGGAGAGGGTTTTGGAATCCCAGAAGGTGATGTCGGCCTCGGGAACCATGGCGGCGCCGACTTTGGCGGAGTTCAGCGTTCCGCTTAGTCCGGAAGAGATATGGATGGAAAGGATTTTCTCGCCTTTTGCGGCGAGGCGCTGGTAGATCTTCGCGAAATCGCCGGCGGAAGCCTGGGAAGTGGTGGGATAATCGTTGGATTCGGTCATGATGCGGTAGAAATCCGCGGTATCCAGCACATTTTCCTCATGATAAGTTGTTCCGTTGATCGTGATGCGCAGCGGGGCGAAATGAATCGGCAGCCCGTCGCGCTGTGCAATGGAGAGATCAGCTCCGCTGTCTGTAACGATTTGCATATTACCTCCCTGATACCTGCGGAGAACCGCTCTCCGGCATCTGCAACAGGGTTCGATTCGGACCCTGTTTGTGAATGAATCTCTGATCGAAAGCGTTTTTGTTCAGAATGTCTCATCAGTCGGATTTTTCTCAGTGTCCGGGAAACTGTTTTCCGGTGAATGCCGGGATACCCCAGTTTTCTGACTTATGGGACAACCTTAACAAAACTCGTTTCGGTCAGGTTGTTTTTCGAAAGGCTGTGCCGAAGTTCGCGGGAACAGGATTCCGATTGACAGATTGTAATTCGAATTTTTGGAAAACCCGCATGGGGTCAATTTTCTTATCATTGGATTTTCGGTTTTCTCCAAAAATCCAATGATAAGGAAGCTGGACTTTCTATCCCTGTTTCGAATTACTGATTATTTATATTGTACCTTTTCTTCCAAATTGCCGTTCCAATAATGAAATGCTCAGATGGATCATCGTCGGACGTCCATGCGGACAGGTCCTTGGCGAGCGGCAATTTTCCAGGTCGCGGATTAAAGCCCGCTGTTCCGTTTCGGAAAGTGTCTGGTGTCCTTTCACCGCCATCCGTTTGCAGACCCGTCCGGCGATCCTGCTTTCAATTTCCGATTGCAGCGGCGTTTCATCTTCTTCAAAATCTTCCACAACTGCCCGCACGGCAGCTTCCGGATTCCCTTTGGTGAATATCGCCGGAATTGCCAGAACGCGGAAGGTTGCGGGACCGAAAGGTTCGATTTGGAATCCCAATTTTTTCAGAATTGCCAGATTCTCTTCCAGAAGGGAAGCCTGCCAGGCAGGAAGCTGGATCATCGCCGGCTCCAGCAGTGTCTGTGCCGGAACTTCACCGGAGGTCTGGTCCAGCAGTTTCTCAAACAATATCCGTTCATGCGCCGCATGCTGGTCGATCAGGTAGAGCCCGTCCGGTCCTTCCGCCAGAATATAGGTGCCGCCGATTTGCCCGATCCAGCGCAGAATCGGAAAACTCCGGGCCGCGGTATCGGACAGGCTGCCGTTCGTTCCCGGGACACCGCTGCCGGCATGGTCTGTTCTGACCGGCAGTATAGCCTCGGCGGAATTGGGCTGCCAGAGCGGAACTTCTTTTGCCTGAGCGGCCATTTCCCATTCCGGATCCACTGGCGGGTTGGAAGCGGGCGCCGCCGCGGAACTGCCGCCCCATCCCGGCCAATGCAGCGGCGCGGAAAGTTCCGGCACCGGTGATTGCGCAATTAATCCGCGGCGCACAGCGCGGTTTACCGCGCCGAAAATTCTATCCGGCGAGCGGAAACGGACTTCGGCTTTGGACGGATGTACATTGACATCCACCTCTTCCGGATCCATCTCCAGAAACAGCGCCGCGATCGGGAAGCGGCCGACCATAATCAGCGAGTGATAGGCCCGCATTACCGCGACATTGAGCTGATTATCCTGCACCCAGCGTCCGTTGATAAAATAGTTCATCTCTCTGCGGTTGGAACGGGTGAGCGCAACCGGGCTGATGAAGCCGTAAACCCGCAGCCCTTCCGTTTCCAACGTAACTTCAAGCAGCTGTTTGGCGATTTCGATGCCGTAAACAGCGGCGAGAACTTCCCGATGCTCGCCGTTTCCCGCTGTGCGGATACCCGCTTTCCCGTCATGGGTGCTCTGCCAGCGGATGCGGGGGTAAGCCAGCGCGTAGCGGCAGACAAGCGTCTCGATTTGGTTTCGTTCGGTGGTGTCGCTTTTCAGGAATTTCAGCCGGGCGGGGACGTTGTAAAAAAGATCGGCAACCCGCACAACCGTTCCCTGGCTGGAACCGATCTCACGCAGTCCGATCATCTTGCCGCCGTCAACCGTGATGATCCGTCCGCCCTCATTTTCGGCGGTGCCGGTGGTAATCGTCATTCGGGAGACGGAACCGATGGCTGCCAGCGCCTCGCCGCGGAAACCCAGCGTATGCAGATGGAGCAGATCTTCCGTGTGCCGCAGTTTGCTGGTCGCGTGCCGCATGACAGCTTTTTCCAGATCATCCGGCTGGATACCGCTGCCGTTGTCGGTGATTTCGATCAGGCGCTTGCCCGCGTCTTCCGTGTGGATGGCGATGGCGGACGCGCCTGCGTCAATCGCGTTTTCGATCAATTCCTTAACGACCGAAGCCGGCCGCTCGATCACTTCACCAGCGGCAATTTGCGATACAACTTCGTCTGCCAGAATGCGGATGCCCATGCTGAAAACTGTTTTTCTCCTGTTTTGTCTGTAGGATTATAACCTGAATTGCCGGGGAGTTTTTGTGCAATCGGCTGGACGGCATAATTTAAATAAAACTTTAATGTTTTTGCGGTGTGTTAAAAGTTGAGTAAATGCGCGGAAATTCAAAAAATGATTTGAATGGGAAAAGACGAATTGCAAGCGCGGAAACGGTTGTTCTGTTTTTTGCTGCACAAAGCACAACAAAGAACAGAACAACAAATTACGCTTTTCGAAGTATTTAATCCTTTTGCGTCTGAACTGTGTCGCTGGTTCGATTACGCGGTGATCAGTGTCCCGGTTTCACCTCTCAGCGCCCGGCCGATGTTCTCCGGATTGGTGATGATGGCCTGTTTTCCGCCGGCCTCCAGGAACCAGATGCAGGCTTGAATTTTGGGAGCCATGGATCCGCTTTTGAAGTGTTTCCCCTCTTCCATGTAGGCCTTTGCCTCCGCAAGCGTCAGCCGGTCGAGCCACTGCTGCTCCGGCGTTCCGAAATGGATCGCCACTTTTTCAACGGCAGTCGAAATCAGCAGCAGATCCGCATTGAGCTGGCGTGCCAGCAGACTGTTTCCGAAATCTTTGTCGATGACCGCTGCGACCCCTTCGAAATCCCCGTCAGCGTTGCGGATCACGGGAATCCCGCCCCCGCCGACGGAAATGGTGACAATGCCGGCTTGGACCAGCGTTTTAATCGCATCCAGCTCGACAATTTCCTGCGGGATCGGCGAAGCGACCACCCGCCTCCAGCCGCGCCCGGAATCTTCGACCACCGTCCAGCCTTCCGAGGCCGCTTTGGCTTTGGCCTCTGCTTCGGTCAGGAAACCGCCGATCGGTTTGGTCGGTTTGGTAAAAGCCGGATCGTCTTTATCAACGACAGTTTGCTCCAGAACACAGGCCACCGGTTTCTGAATACCATGCCGCCTCAGCTCATTTTGCAGATTCTGGGCGAGCATATAACCGATCTGCCC
>CALAEB010000496.1 GCA_937890875.1 uncultured Anaerolineaceae bacterium
AGCGTCATTTTCGCGGAAGCCACAGCCCATCCGTCATGCAGGACCTTGGTTGCCTCTGTCCCGATGATCACCATCGGTTCAATCGCGATGGTGATTCCCGGCTTCAACAGCATCCCCTGACCCGGCGTCCCATAGTTCGGAACCTGCGGGGCCTCCCACATTTTCCGTCCAACTCCGTGACCGGTATATTGTTTGGTCACATAAAGGCCGTGATCTTCGACATACGTCTGAATGGCGGCGGAGACATCACCGGTGTGATTTCCGGGAATCATTTTCGTGATTCCGATATACAGCGACGCTTCCGTAACTTCCAGAAGGTTCTGCGCCTCGGCGGAAATCCTGCCAACTCCGATGGTAAAGGCGGAGTCGGCAACAAACCCTTTGTAATTTGTTCCGCAATCCACAGACACAATGTCACCTTCCTGCAGTACCAGCTTCTTGCTGGGAATCCCATGCACCAGCACATGATTCACGCTGATGCAGGTACTCGCAGGGAAGGGAATCGGGCCGGGGACACCTTTGAAGGGTGACGTGACTTTGTACTTGTTGAGCACACTTTCAGCAGCAGCATCCACATCCCAGGTCGTCATGCCTGGAAGACAAGCTTCACTGGCAGCCTTCAGCGCTTCAGCATTAATAATGCCCGCCTCGCGCATCAGCTTTAGTTCTTCTTTGGATTTAATACTGACCTGCCGTTCCCAACTCATTCGAATCCGTTCCTATTTTCTCTCAATTTTTTCCAGAACATCCAAAATGTCACGGGTTACAGAATCAATATCCTGCGCTCCGTCAATTTTTTTCAATACATTTTGCCGTTCATAATACTGTATCAATGGCGCTGTCTGCGCGTTGTAAACTTCAATCCGCTTGGAGACAGTTTCCGCTTTATCGTCATCCCGCTGGTACAGCTCACTCCCGCAGATATCGCACACACCCGGGACTTTCGGCGGTGTGAATGTGGCATGAAAAACATGGCCGTTAGGGCACATCCAGCGGCCGCTCAGCCGTTCCACCAACAAGCCGGCGTCGACGTCAATGCAGGGGACACAGTCGACCTTTGAGTCAAACGATTCCCTCAGCATCTGATCAAATGCCTCCGCTTGTGCCAATGTCCGCGGGAAGCCGTCCAACACAGCCCCCTGTGCGCAATCCTCACGGGAGAGCCGGTCTTTCACCATCGCAATGGTCAGGGAATCCGGCACAAGCAGCCCCTGGTTGATATAAAGGCCGGCCTCTTTTCCCAGTTCGGTTTGATCGGACAGGTTCTCCCGAAATAAATCACCGGTTGAAATGTGCGGAAGCTTCAATATCTCTGAAATCTTCTTGGCCTGCGTGCCTTTTCCGGCTCCTGGCGGTCCTAATAAAACGATAAATGTGGCCATGATACGCTTCGCTTTCCGATCACCGTCAGCGGATCAGTTTTTCTTCGTAACCGTGCTGTCCAAGGTCACTTTGCAGATAATCGATGATGTCACGGACAACACCGACAACAATCAGCATACCGGAAGAGGACAGCAGCATGGTTGAATTCGCGTTTGTATTCAAAATCGCGCCCAGAATATAGGGTAAAACCGCGATCAGACCAAGGAAAACCGCTCCCGGAAATGTGATCCGGTTCTGAATTTTTGCCAGATAATTCTGCGTATCCGCGCCAGCCGCCCGGCCGGGGACAACCGCACCCTGCCGTTTGAGGCTCGTTCCGTAATCGTTGTTCATAAATGTGACGCTGGTATAGAAATAGGTGAACGCCACGACCAGGATAAAGTACAGGATGACATAAAAAACACCGCTGCCGCCGAGATGTGTCTGGATCCAAGACGCAACATTGCTCACCCAGCTCACGTCCGAATTGACAAAGAAACTTGCGATCAATGCGGGAAAGGTGATAATCGACTGGGCAAAAATAAGCGGGATCATGCCGACGCTGTTGACTCGCAGCGGCAATGTCACCGAACCGCCGGATTTGATGCCGCGGTAGCTGATGCGCTGCCCGGGAATCATCAGCCGGATATACCGGATACCTTGCTGGATATGAACAATCGCAAATACGGTTATCAGCAGGACTATGATGGAAATGATCAAAATGTACCATCCGGAGGACTGGTCAGCCAGGATCCGCACCAGATTACTGGGCATCTGCGACACAATACCGGAGAAGATGATCAGCGACAAGCCCTGCTGCTGGATACCATATTCAGAAATCAGTTGTCCAAGCCAGATCGCGATCATGGTACCGGCGATCATCGCACTGATGTTGGCGACTGTCGGGAGCAGGTTGCTTCCGGACCAGCCATAATTTTTTAACACGGTCATCCCGGGAACGATCTGATTGAAAAGACCGATCTGACCGATGGCGGATAACAGAGCCATCGGAATCGTCAGATACATAGTCCATTTTTCCATCCATTTCCGGCCTTCCCGCGGATCATTCTTCATCCGCTCCTCAATCGCCGGAATAATCGGGCCGAGGAGCTGAAGAATGATGGATGCGGTAATGTATGGGTAAACACCCATCGCCAGAATGGAGAAAGATGAAAGTGTACCACCGGACAAAACGTTCAGGATGCTGATCAGGTTGCCCGCGGCCGAGTTGCTGGTATTCAGCGCCGCAATCACTTCGGAGTTGAACCCCGGCACAGGGATGTTCGCAATCAAGCGGTAAATGACCAGTATGCCTAAAGTCACCAGCAGTTTATTGCGGATGTCTTTTGACTTCCAAATATAACGCCATGGGGATCGCTTCATGCTTTCGTTCTCCTAATAAATCCCGTTCGGCAATCAGCCGATGATCTCGACACTACCGCCGGCAGCTTCGATTTTCGACCGCGCACCTTTGGTGATGCGGTGAACCTTCAGCCGGTAAGCTTTTTCAACTTCCCCATTGCCGAGAATCACAATCGGATTCCGTTTCTTCCGGAGGAGATTCGCTTCCGCGAGCACTTCCGGTGTGATCTCAACAGCGCTGTCCAATCGTTCCAGATCACTCAGGCTCACTTCATTAAACTCAACCCGATTCGGCGGGGTGAAACCTTCACCGCGCATGAACGGAAGTCTGCGATAAAAAGGCAGGTTGCCGCCCTGTCGATACAGGTGACCACCCGCTCCCTGACGGGCATGCTGCCCTTTGGTCCCCTTACCGGCGGTTTTACCCTGCCCGGCGGACGGGCCGCGGCCAACACGTTTTTTGGAGCGTTTTGCTCCTTCATTTGGTTTCAAATCATTTAATTTCATCGTTCAGTCCACCAACTCTTCAATCTTTACCAAATGATTAACCATCTGAAGCATTCCGCGAATGGACGAATTGTCCTCTTTCACGACAGTCTGGTTCAAACGCCGGAAACCCAGCGCCCGAATCGTTTCTTTATGCCTCTTTGAATAACCAATCGCACTTCTCACATACGTGATCTGCAATTTTTTTGGTTCTGATGTCTCAGTCATCTTACCTCCGATCCCAGAAGGGAACCAATTCGTCGGCGTTCTTTCCGCGTAAAACAGCCTCTTCACTGGCATTCTTCAACTGCTCCATCGCGTCAAAAGTTGCTTTGACTGTGTTGAGCAGGTTTGCGCTGCCCAAGGATTTTGTCAGGATGTCATGTACGCCGGCAACTTCCAATACCGCGCGGACACCGCCTGCCGAAATAACGCCGGTACCTTCGGAAGCCGGGCGCAGCAAAACCCGCGCCCCGGCGGTTCGCCCGGTCACTTCGTGCGGAATCGTTGTTTTATAAAGATTTACTTTTTTCATATTTTTGCGAGCGCGTTCCGAAGCTTTCCGCATGGCATCGGGGACAGCGTTGGCCTTCCCGATTCCCATCCCGATTGTTCCTTTATTGTCGCCCACAACGACCGTCACCCGAAACTGAAAGCGGCGCCCGCCTTTGACAACTTTCGCCACGCGCGCAATTTCAATAACGCGTTCGTCCAGTTGTTCTTCCATCGGCTGATATTCCATATTTTCCATGGTTTTAGTCCTTTTCTAAATTTGCCTAAAACTCAAGGCCTGCTTCGCGAGCAGCATCCGCCAGCGCTTTAATGCGCCCCATATAGCGGAACCCGCCACGGTCAAAGACAACGGCGGTAATACCTTTTTCTTTTGCACGCTCGGCAACGGCTTTACCAACCACTTTAGCCTGTTCAGTCTTATTCTTACCGGTCAATTCAGCACGAAGAGTGCGGTCAATGGTCGATGCCGACACAATGGTAGAACCGGCCAGGTCATCAATAACCTGGACATAAATGCTTTCAAGACTTCGGTAAACATTCAAACGTGGGCAATCCGCTGTTCCGGCCAGGTTCTTGCGAACACGGGCATGGCGGCGAATACGAGCCTCACGTCGAGAAAATTTCGCCATACTTCACCCCTATTTCTTAGCTTTACCGGATTTACCGGCTTTACGACGGATCTTTTCGCCCAGATAATGAATCCCTTTCCCTTTATACGGTTCGGGAGGACGAATAAAGCGGATATCCGCGGCCACCTGTCCGACCTGTTCACGGTCGTAACCGGAGACAGTGATCTGACGTGTCTTTGTGTCGACAGCGAAACTGATCCCTTCCGGAGGAACAACTTCCTTCGGGGAGGAATAACCGACGTACAAGACCAGGTTCTTTCCGTTCATTTCAGGGCGGTAGCCGACACCGTCCACTTCCAATATAACCGAGAAACCGTCGGAGACACCGACAACCATATTATTCAGCAGAGCGCGG
>CALAEB010000497.1 GCA_937890875.1 uncultured Anaerolineaceae bacterium
CAGCCACAACAGGTTCCAGGGCGTGAGCCGGATGCGCACGTCGCGCAGTGCCCGCAGCCGCTCTTCCAGGCCCCGCAGCCAGTTCCTGAACGAAAAATCGGGCTGAAACGCAATGACGCCGCAAAAAATTGCGCCGGTCCAGAACAGCAGATTGAAAAACGTGAACCGGTTGCCGCCGAACAGCAAAAATGCGGGGAGCATACACGCGACCGAAGCGGCCAGCCATTCCGGACGGAGGCGCGTATCAAACTGATTTTCGTCCGCCGGTACTTCCGGTTCGAATTGCACAACCCTGACCGCGGCAGTCCCGCTCCTGTGATGGGAAACCATCCCGATGATCAGCACAATTGCCGAAAGCGCGTATAATACCGCTCCGATCAGCGGCTCCCGCGCATTCCCGATTATCCGCGGCTCCAGGAAACATTGCGCTGCGACAGCCAGAAGAAACGCGATCAGCACCGCAGCGGCCGGCAGCTGCGGAAGCCGGACAATTCCCGGCGGGAAACTTTCCCGGACCCGCTTCAGCAGCGTCCCGGACAAAGATGGCCCGGCCGACGTTCTGCTCTGATCGGACAGATTTTCACCCGGAACGGGCTGCATATCGTCCGGCAACAATTCCTTACCCCAGTTTTTTGGATTCAACTTGAATTTAAAATAATCCAAAACCGTGATTTCATCCGCCGGTTTCAAATCGAAATTGATCGGTTCCTGATTGAAGTCTTCAGTCTTTTTTTCATTCATCTCTCGAATCCTGTCATCGCAGACTCAGCCGTTTTTCCGCACGATATAAAAGGTATAGGAACCGGCAGGCTGCTCCGCGTTTTCATCGTAATATTTCCGGCACAGGCGCTCCACCGGCCATAAATTCCAGCGATACGGAAACCAGATCCATTTTCCCGACAGAAAATGGCATATCCAGGCCGGCAGTCCAAAATAATGCCCCCATTCCAGCGTGTGGAAAGCACCGGGGGAGAAGTAATGCCACCAGCGCACAATTTCAAACCCGTTCCGCTCCAGGCGCTGCCTCCAGGTATCCGGGTCGTCGCAATGATAATGGCGGGAAATCTTATTGAAAAACGCGCGGTACCAATCCGCGGCAAAGTGCAGCCCGATCCGATCGAAGAAATTGGAAACGGATAAATTTCCCAAAAATTGATGGTTCGGAACGCAGAAGATGAAATTCCCGCCGGGGCGGATCACCCGCGCCGCTTCCGCCACCACAGCGTCCACATCCGGGATATGCTCCAGAACGGAGTTGCTGAGGATCGTCTGAAAAGAGCGGTCCGGATAAGGGATCTCCGCGCCCTCACAGCGGATCGTCTGCAGATACGCACCGCTCTGCGCCGCCTCCTGCAGCGGTCCCGCCCAGGGGTCGACCCCAACCTCAATTTTAAAATCAAAAGTCCGGCTGGCGAAATGGCCGTCGCCGCAGCCGAGATCCAGCACCGGACCTTCGATCAGGAGATCCTGATAAAACTTCGCTTCAACCGCCCGCAACAGGGCGCGGAAATAGGGCAATTCACAGATTTGAATCCAGAGGAAATCTTTTTTCTGCCCGGCGTTTGGATAGTTTTCTTTATTCAATCCCATAAGCTTTCAATAATTCATCATAACTGCCGCGGGGCGATAGAAATCCTTAATCCCCTGGCAGCGTTCCGAATAATCCTTGTTTTCCTCTGCTGTGCGGATAATCGCTTCCGCCAGCGCCGCACTGTCGCCGACCGGAAAGATCCGCCCCATCCCATGCCGCCGCACCGGCACCCGAATCCCGGGCAGATCCGCTGCGACGGACGGCTTCCCGTTCATCATCGCCTCGATCTGAACCAGTCCGAAAGCGTCCGTACGGTTCAGACTGGGCATCGTCAACAGGTCGATCGTCCGGTAAAACTTCGCCATCTCGGACGGCGGCAGGCTGCCGAGAAATTTCCAATGCCCGGCGTTGATAAATTCCTGCAGACGCGGTCTCAGCCGTTCATAATAGGCCCGT
>CALAEB010000498.1 GCA_937890875.1 uncultured Anaerolineaceae bacterium
CCTGGATTCAATCTACAGTTCCGGGGGATCCCTCGATTTTACCGTGAAACTTGGTGAGCAGATTCTGACGCCATTAACCGGAACCCAGCGGGTGGATTACATGACCAGCCAATATGAACCGCAGCAATCCGCTGATGTCTGGCGCAGTTTAGGCATTTATTATTTTGGCCCTTCCGTTGATACGCTGACTGTGACCACTTCCTGGGAGGAGCGGGATGAGTATACAATCGTTTCAGTGGACAGGCTGCTGATCGTTCCCCGCCGGATCACGGATTTATCCCTTTTGAACAATTTGCCCACGTCCGGTACGCGATATGTCATCGATGATCTTCAAGCGGATATCCTGGCCGGGGATTATTTGATTACGCAGAAAGAACAGACAAGCTGGGATGACCGGTATCAATTGGTGATGAATCCGAAAATCGACGTCACCGTCACTTATTCGATGAAGGAACCCTGGCCGATCGGAAATTATCAGGTTTTTGTCTGGATGCCGGGCAGCAAAGGCGGGATTACCGCATCGGTGAAGCTCTTTGTGGACAATGTTGTGCTGGCGGCGGATTCCGGCGAGGAAACAATTTCATTGACGGCGCCTGCTTCCGCGGAGGGAGCCTGGATCCCCGTCGGCAGCTGGACGACCGACCGGTATTATGAACGTCCGCGGAAATTTAAGATAACGTTCGAAATCCCGGCAGATTCGTCCGGTGAATTCCCGGTGGATGCGATCGCGTTTGTTCATAACGGATTTTCCGGCGAATGAGCCGGGCTGTTTTTTTGCGGAAAGCTGAAATTTAAGAAAAAGTGTGTTCTGAGGTTCTCTATCTTTCGTTTTGTGAAAAACAGAGGAACCACAGCGCACACTTTCTATCCAAAAGGGCGATCCATATTTTAGTTAAAGTGTCAAAAGTCAAATTGCTAAAATTTCGGATAGTCAGCTTAAATGTTGTTCGCTGTTCAGCTTTTTTTAAGGTATAATAATTAAGAATAGAATAGAACAAATCGATGCAGTCAAGTTGCAGCGGTTTAAAATTGGATTTGAATATATTAGTCTTTTTTGACTAATTTGTAACTGAAACGATACGGCATATCGGGTAAAGCTGTCCTGAAGATGTTTTACCCGATAAAAGAAAAAATAATTCGAGGTAATTCTGCGAAATCGCTCATATTCGTGGAGCAGAATTTATATTAATATTTGAACGTTTTTATTGCCGAAAAGTTTCAATGAATTTTAAACCGTCAGGACGATTGTCATTTGACGGTTTTTTTTATGGAAGAAAAGACGATTACAAAACTGGCAGTTCAGAAAAACAATACGCGGCGCGTTAATGTTTTTCTAGATGAGAAGTTCGCCTTTGGCGTTTCCCGCATGGCGGGAAGAAGGCTTCAAATCGGGCAGAAGCTTTCTCAGCCTGAAATTGATCAGTTGCTTTCTGAGGATGAAGATGAAGTGGTCCGTGAGAAAGCATTGGATTTGTTAAAATTGCGTCCGCTGACGGAGAAGGAGCTCAGAAAAAAACTTCTGGCTAAAGGGTTTGAATCTGAACGGATTGAACGGGTGATCGATCAGTTCAAGGAGTCCGAACGGATCGATGATCAAAAATTCTCGGCGCTGTGGGTTGAGAACCGCAGGGCGCTCCATCCGAGAAGTCAGCGAATGATCGCTTATGAACTTCGGCAGAAGGGCATTGCAGAGGAAATTATCCTCGATTCTTTGCAGAATGTTGAAGATGACCAAACAGCTTTCGATTTAGCTTTTCGATATTCAAAACGGCTTGCCAATTTGGATTGGCAGACCTTTCGAAAACGGCTTGGAGGCTACCTGGCAAGAAAAGGGTATGATTTTGAAACAATCGATTTGGTGACCCGCCGGATCTGGTCTGAAACAATTGAATCTGAAAAGGATCGGTAAAATTTTATTTAAGGAATGAAAATATGATGATCAATACTTTTTTTAAGACGGGAGCAGCAGCGTTTCAGTTGGCTGCTCCTGGAGAGGCAAGACCCTTACCGGTAGAAGAACCCGGCATATCATTGGTCTTGATAATCAGCCTGTCGGTTATTCTTTGCCTGGCTGTAATTGCGGCAGCGACTTATTTTCTATCCCATTATCTCAATGGAAAATTCGTGAAGGCACAGCAGCTTGACGCGGATAATATTATTTTGAGCAGCCGGGAAAAAGCGCAGCTGATTGAATCGGAGGCTAAAGGCAATGCGATCAAGATCCTGAAAGATGCTGAAACCGATATCCAGAAGCGGCGCGGGGAGCTGACCCGTGAGGATGACCGGCTGCAGAAACGCCGGACTGATCTGGATCACCGGATCGAAAAACTGGAACAGCGGGAATCGAATCTGAACAAACGGCAGAGCACGCTGGACAAGCGAATGAACGAGCTCGAGAAGATGTCCACCAAACAACTGGAAGAACTGCAGAAAATCGCCAGTATGACGACGGACGAGGCCAAACAGGTTTTGCTGGAAAAGGTGGAGAAAGAATCCCGGAATGATATGGCCCGGATTATCCGCCAGATTGAGCAGGAAGCGCGGGTTGAGGGCGATAAGAAAGCCCGGGAGATCATTGCGACGGCAATTCAGCGTGTCGCCTCTGATCAGGTCAATGAAGTGACCACTTCGATTGTGAATCTGCCCGGTGAGGAGATGAAGGGACGCATCGTCGGCCGGAACGGCCGGAACATCCGCGCTTTTGAGCAGGCGGCTGGCGTGGACGTGATCGTGGATGACACTCCGGAAGCGGTGATGATTTCATGTTTTGACCCGATCCGCCGGGAAATTGCCCGCCGGGCTTTGGACCGCCTGATTCAGGATGGCAGAATCCATCCGGCGAATATTGAGAAAGTTCTGAACGATGAGGAGCGGGAAGTGCAGCGCCTGATCGTTGAAGCCGGTGAGCAAGCGGCTTTTGACGCCGGTGTTGTCGGGCTGCACCCGGAAATTACCAAAATGCTGGGCCGGCTGAAATACCGGACTTCCTACGGTCAGAACCAGCTTGCGCACGCGGTGGAAGTTGCCAAACTTTCTTCCGTGATTGCATCCGAGTTGGGCGCCAATGTTGAAATCGCGCGGCTGGGCGCGTTGCTGCATGACCTCGGGAAATCGATGGATCATAATACTGAAGGGACGCACGCGAAAATTGGGGCGGAGTTTGCCAGACGCTATGGCGTAAACGCCAAAGCCGTGAATATTATTGAAAGCCATCACCATGAAGTGGATCAGGAAAGCGTTGAAGCGGTGATCGTGGAAGCTGCGGATGCGATTTCCGGCGCGCGCCCCGGGGCAAGACGGGAAGACCTTGAACAGTACATCAAGCGGCTGCATGCATTGGAAGAAATTGCCAATTCACATCAGGGCGTTCAGAATTCCTTTGCGATTCAAGCCGGCCGTGAAATCCGGATTATTGTCACGCCGGATGAAGTGGACGATCTGGCAGCGACCTACATGGCTCGTGATATCGCGCATCAGGTTGAGGAAACCATGCAATATCCGGGGCAGATCAAAGTGACTGTCATCCGGGAAACCCGGGCGGTGGAATACGCAAAATAAAGCATGCCTGAGCATAAAAAAAACCGCATTTGCGGTTTTTTTTATGCTCAGATCTTTAATCCGGCAGCCGTGATGACCATTCTCAGTCGGCTGATTCAATTATTTTTTCCGCGAGCGCGATCTGTTTCAAAACCTGTTCCCGGGAGGTTCCGCCCCAGCTGCATCGCCGGCTGATGGCAGCTTCCAGCGAAAAGATTTCAGTGATATTCGCGTCAAACAACGGCGAGATCTCCTGCCAGCCGGCCAGCGGAATTTCCGCCAGGTCGATTCCTTTGGTTTCTGCAAGTTTGACTGCTTTGCCGACAACATGGTGTGCTTCGCGGAAGGGCATGCCTTTTTTGACCAGGTAATCAGCCACGTCAGTTGCCAGCGCCTGTGTGTTAATCTTCCGGCGGCATTGTTCCGGATGGACAGTCAGCGTCTTCAGGACACCGCTCATTACAGCCATTACCAGCCCGGCGGTATCCGCCGCTCCGAATACCAGCATTTTGTCGTCCTGCAGATCTTTATCATACGCTGAAGGAAGCCCCTTCAGTGTGGTCAGCATTGCGCATAGTCTTCCGGTTAATCCGCCGCTTTTGCCGCGGATCAGTTCCAGCGAATCGGGATTTTTCTTCTGCGGCATCAGACTGGAGCCGGTAGAAAATTGATCGTCAAGTGTGATATATCCGAATTCCATCGTTGAGTAGAGGATCAGCGCTTCAGCGCAGCGGCTTAAATGCATTCCCAGCATGGAGGCCCAATAAAGGAAATCACACACAAAATCCCGATCGGATACGCTGTCCAGGCTGTTCGGTGCGGGAGAGGCAAAGCCGAGTTCCGCAGCCAGTTTAAAGCGGTCCACCGGATATGCGGTTCCCGCCAGCGCGCCGCAGCCTAAAGGCAGCGAATCCGCGCCGTGGATGGTTTCTTTCAGCCGTTGTTTATCCCGCTCCAGCGCCCAAAAATGAGACAGCCACCAATGACTCAGCAGGATCGGCTGCGCCTGCTGAAAATGGGTGTAGCCAGAGAGAATGATATCGAGATCGGTTCGGGCACGTTCAAGGAACGCTTTCTGCAGCTCGACGATCTGGGCGGAAAGGCCGCTGCCCGCATTCTTTATCCAGAGACGGAAATCGGTCACAACCTGATCATTCCGGCTGCGTCCGGTGTGCAGTTTTCCGCCGTTGGGGCCGATCAATTCCGTCAACCGCCGTTCGACTGCCGTGTGGATATCTTCATCGGTTGACCGGTAAACAAAGCTGTTGTTTGAAAGCTCTTCGGAGATCCGTTCCAGTCCGTCACGGATTTGCGTGAATTCCGTTTCGGAAAGGACGCCGGCGTCACAAATTGCCCGCGCCCAGGCGATACTGCCGCGGACATCTTCCTGCGCCATTCTTTTATCAATATCCAGGCTTTGATTCAGTTTGGTCATTGAAATATCCAAAACTGAGTCCAATCTTCCTCCGCTCCACAACGCTTTTTCTGTCATTGAAACCGACTCCTTTGCCTTTGGGTACCTTGTCCGTTAATTCGGATTTTGAAAAGGACTGCAAACTTTTTCGCCTATATTCGAAAGGAACATCCAGATTTCGAATTGCCGCCGTTATTTGGCCGGTATGTCTAAAGTTGAATTGCAGAAAGCAGAAACTGTTATTCTATTTGTTGCGTATTCCGCGCAACAAATAGAATAACAAATACTCATTTTTCAGGTATTCAATCCGCTGATACCTAAGCCTTATTTTAAACCGTTTGCTTTTTCCATCATTGATTTTACCTTACCGGGCAGGCTGAAACAGCGGACAAAGCCGGTTGCGTCCTTATGATCATACATGGAAACATCGCCGAAGGAGGCAATTTTTTCGCTGTACAAACTGTATTTGGATTGGCGTCCGGTGGGGATGATGTTTCCCTTATAGAGCTTCAATTTGACTGTGCCGGTTGTGGTTTTATTCGTCGCTTCGAAAAATTCGTTCAGTGCCTCGCAGAGGGGAGAAAACCACTGCCCGAAGTAAACCAACTCGGCATAACGCTGGGCGACCACATCTTTATAGTGCATGGTTTCACGGTCCAAAGTGATGGTTTCGAGTTCCGAATGGGCATAACAGAGGATAGTGCCGCCGGGAGTTTCATAAAGCCCATGGCTCTTCATGCCGACCAGGCGGTTTTCCACCATGTCGCAGCGTCCAATGCCGTTCCTGCCGCCGATCTTGTTCAGTTCGGTCAGGATTTCTACCGGGGACATCTTCTTGCCGTTCAATCCCACTGCGGCGCCCGCTTCAAATTCGATTTCGACAGTTTCCGGTTTGTCCGGTGCTTTTTCCGGAGATACGGTCAGCACCCAGAAGGATTCGTCAGGTTCATTTTCGATGTTTTCGATCGGACCGCCTTCGTGAGAAATGTGCCAGATATTCCGATCACGGCTGAATAATTTTGGGTTTTTGGCGGAGTCCGGATAGTCGATTTTTTTGCTGTCAAGATAGTTAATCAAGTCTTCCCGGGAAGTGAAATCCCATATGCGCCAGGGTGCGATCACTTTTAACTCCGGATTCAAAGCGGCGATCGTATATTCAAAGCGGACCTGATCATTTCCTTTTCCGGTGCAGCCATGGGCAATTGCGTCCGCGTTCTCTTTTTCGGCAATTTCAACCATCCATTTGGCGACAATCGGACGTGCGATGGATGTGCCGAGATAGTATTTTCTTTCATAAACCGCGCCGGATTTGATCATCGGCCAAATATAATCGTCGCACAGTTCGGCAGTCAGATCTTTAATATACAGTTTGCTGGCGCCGCTGGCTTTTGCGCGTTCTTCCAAGCCGTCCAGTTCTTCTTCCTGCCCGACGTTGGCGCAGCAGCAGATGACTTCACAATGATACGTATCGATTAACCAGGGAATAATTGCGGATGTATCCAAACCGCCTGA
>CALAEB010000499.1 GCA_937890875.1 uncultured Anaerolineaceae bacterium
GCCCCAGAACCAGGATGAAAAGGACGCCGCCGTTCAGGAAACGTTCGCCGACCATGGTTGCGCCGACAGCCAGCCCCAGGAACAAGGTCGAGACGTTGATAATTTCATTCTGGGCCGCTTTGTCCAGACGTTCGACAACCCGGCTTTCCTTGAGCAGATTGCCCAGCATCAGCGCGGCAATCAGCGGCGCGGCTTCCGGAGAGATGATACTGATCAGAATGGTGACCAGCATGGGGAAAACGATCACCGCGCGGTCAGACACCGGGCGCGGAGCATACTCCATGCGAATCCGGCGGTCGGATTTGCTGGTGAGCGCTTTCATAATCGGCGGCTGAATGATCGGAATCAAACTCATATAGGAGTAAGCGGCCACCGCGATCGGCCCCAGCAGTTTCGGCGCAATTTTGGAAGTGACATAAATTGCAGTCGGGCCGTCGATCGCACCAATGGTGCCGATTGAAGCGGTTTCAGCCAATCCCCAGCCAAGACTCGGGAATGACTTCGCCAGAAAAGAAGCGAGAATCAGTGTTCCATAAATTCCGAATTGTCCGGCCGCGCCGAGGATGACCATTTTCGGCATAGCCAGCAGCGGGCGGAAATCGATCATCGCGCCAACGCCGATAAAAATCAACAGCGGGAAAAGCTCCGTCGAAATACCTGCGTCATAGATGACCTTCATGAATCCGGTTTCATATGACATACCCAGATTGGCAAGAACACAGCCAAAACCGATCGGCAGCAGCAGGGTCGGTTCATATTCTTTAATAATTGCCAACCCGATCAATACCAACCCTACCAAAACCATGACAATTTCTTGCCAGGAAAGGAGATAAAAAGTGTTTACAATACTTCCGAGGTTACCCATAATAGATGTCCCTCTTAATTAATCAGCGTAGGACAGCAATACTTGTCCGTGAGTAACCGTATCACCTTTGCTAACATTAACGGATGCGATTGTGCCGGTCTGGCTGGCTGTGATATTGTTCTTCATTTTCATCGCTTCCAAGACGAAAAGCACGTCGCCTTTTTTCACCGTCTGTCCTTCTTTCACGTTCACTTCCTGGATAACGCCCGGGATCGGAGCTTTGATCACATTCGCGCCGGCAGCCGGAGCCGGTTTTGCCTGAGCGGCCGGTGCAGGTGCGGGAGCCGCCGGTGCCGCCGCCCGGTTTGAGCCATCCGAATAAACTTTAAATTCAGTGCCCTCAACATTAACGATGAGCGGATTGGCGTTTGGATCTGCAATTTCAACAGCGAAATCTTTATCTTCAACCTTGATGGTAAGTTTCATTATAAACAACTCCTTGAATCAAATAATTTGAGTAACAATATTACTTTGCCCGAAAAACCGGCGCAAAATTTTCCTGCTATTTTCTGACGCGTACGTAACCTGCTGCGGCTGCGGCTGCCTTCATTTTTAAATCATAATTTTGAATGGATGCAACCGCGGCTGCGGCAGCCCGCATTTTTAATTCCTCATCACTGACGGAAGCGGCTTCCAATTCTTCCGGAATCTCGGCCTTTTCCTGCGGGTCTTTGACAACCCGCACTAAAACTTCCATCACGCCCCACAAAACAAGCAACGAGGCAAAAAGGATGAGCATACCGATCAGCGTAATCTGGAGAGACTGACCCATGATTTCTGCATTCATATATCTTTTTTTATCCTTTCTTAAACCGATATTTATACCGGCATATTTCCATGTTTCTTTACGTCCCGTTCAATTTTCTTGAAGCGGATTCCCGT
>CALAEB010000500.1 GCA_937890875.1 uncultured Anaerolineaceae bacterium
GAAAAATTGCCGAAACCGCCTTCAATGTAGACCCGTTCGCCCACTTTCAGATCTTTCATATGGGACGTAAAATCCCCAAGCTCGCGGATTGCGAACCCGATCTTCGTTTGATCCAAATCGGATGAAGCAATTGAAAACGGATGCTTCCGGAAAGAAAAAGGCGAGCGCCGGACCGTAATCCAGGCGATCTGTCCTGCGTGATAGCTTATCGGCTGCTGTTTTCCCGATCCGGCGAATTCCAGCTGGATCTCGGTCGTGGCGTTGTTCCGCACGGCAACGTCCGAAATCTGATACGGCTTCTGCAGCGCCGCAAAAGCCGATCCGAAACGGAGCCAGAGGATCGACAGCGCCGCAAGCACCAGAAGGACAATATAGTACCCACGGATCAGGGGATTGGCTGTGTAATAATTGAAACCCAGGATATGGATCATCCCGAATACCACCATCACGACAGCCAGCACAGAGTGTCCGATTTTCCAGATATCATAGTTCAGTTTTATTTCCTTACGGAAATAGGAAACGAAGACCAGTACCGCTGCCGCCAGGAGCGCAAATGTTCCCGCCTTGACATAGAGCGGATAATCACGAAAAACGTTCAACAGGTTTGCAACTGAGTGATTATTAATCCAAAGCAGGACCAGATGAAAAACCGCCAACCAGAACCCGACTAAAGCATAAGCATGATGAAATTTATACAACACATCCAGATTAAAAGAGGAGGTGATAAATCTATCGCGGGTGATCGGGATAAACGACAGGATCATCAACGAGAGTCCCAGCATCCCAAAGCAGGAGGCAACATCACGCTGCCAGTCACGCCACGTGCCGTTGGCCGAATTCGAAATCGCCACCACAATGACTGGAAAAAGCACAACTGCAAAAAATAACACGAGCCAAAGTGTTTTTTGCAGTTTCAGCTGCGCGATATATGCACGTCTGGTTGATCGATTTGCTGCAGCATTCATTATTCGTTTTCCCCTTATATCTTTATGGCCGGACGTAACTGGCTAAAGTTATGTTTGAATCGCCGGCAGCCAGATCTTCAATAGAGTCAATCAGCAATTGAGCCGAGTAGGTCGGGTTGTGAATATAACCTGAAGAACGTGTGACAAATTTGTAATTGAAAGCCGCACGCATCAAACGCGGTGTCCAGTCGGCATACGATTTTTCACCTTCATCCTGGATCCCGTCATTATCGGCAAACCAATAGGGATAGTTTTCCGAAAAACCGATCGGAGTTCCGCCGATATTTTCCGAATACGCAATCATCGCGGTCAGGAGCTGCTCCGTTAATCCGTTGATTTCGTCATAAGTGGATTCCGCCACATCGCCGTCTCCGTCATAATCTGATTTTGTCCGACGAACTTTTCGCTGATCCGGATAGGTCGTAACTTCAGAATGACAGGTCTGGCATTTTGCGTAGCCGGGATCCGCTAAATGGAGCGTATGCGGATCATGGCACTGGGTACAGGTTTGAACGCCCTCGGCATGTTCAAACCGCCCGGCATATGTCTTGCCTTCATACTGATAACCGCCGTTTGCTTCAGACCCCAGGTACATCGCGCCGACCGATAAGTAGTGCGGATTCACAAACGCAAGCGATTCCCCTTTGTCATCCGGAGCTGTTGTACCGATTTTTTCATCCAGACTTCCGTTAATACCGCCTTCTGTACCCTGATGGCAGGTCCAGCAGGAAGCGACACCCGCATCCGAGGCAACTTCCAGACCGGAAGGGAACACAACAGTCGGATTACTCTCGGCATAATCGTTATGACAAACAGAACAATCCACAACCGTCCCGATTTTCGCGGGTTGATCCACCACAAGCGCTTCCGATCCATCGAGCCCGACATAATCTTTGAACCCGGTGGAAGCGTGGCATTGGGCGCAGCTGGCAGGAACTGTCCCATCTTCGCTGTCATCCCAGTGGCGGAAAGCTTCCGAGGCGGAATTCGCATGTGCGGAGGCTGCCCATTTGTCCGTATAGTCGCCGATCGCAAGCGAAGGAGACACAACAGCTTCAGGGGCAGTCACGGTTTTCGTCGAATACAAATAACCGAGGACGCCAGTCGAAACCGCCAGAACAAGTACAAGAATTGCCAATAAAGCTGATTTTTTCATAGAACAATCCTTTCCTACTGACTTTATGTATCCGATTTTGACCCTTTGGATACCTTGTCATTATACCGCCGTTTTGTGAAAAATAATACAGTCCACGGCAGTTTTCAGGACCTAAATTTGTAAAAATTATCCGCAGCTCCGGGAAAAATTTGAAAAATTGCGGATAATTTTTCACAAAACAAAGCTATGTTTTTGAAAGGATATTACTGATTAACCAGTGGATATTGAAAATAACCGATCTGAAATCCTATTGCTTCCGGATGATTCGTCCGGCAATGATCAGCAATACGGCCATCACAAGGCCTAAAAGCAGCATTTTCTCCATAAAAACCTCCTTCTGTGTCCGGCTGCGGCACAAAGAACTTTCTTCAAAATTTGAAGGCTTGCATCTGGGCCGGCGCTTCGATTGTTGAACGGCTCCTTTCGAGAAAAACAGAACCATGGTGTCTTTTTTAACACATTTCGAATCGCGCACCTGAGCATAATAAGTTTACCCTGCGGTATGATTAATCACGCTGATAATTGTACATGCCAGCAACCCGGGATATGGAATCCGGTTCAAACCGGAGCGTGTCTGCGGCACCGCCCCTTCACCGACGGGCAGAGGATTATCTCAGCGATTCAGTTTTCCTGAACGGCGATCTGCATCAACCGGATTTTCGGACTGCGGCTGCAGTCCGGGCACTGTTTCCAATAAAAAGAAAGCGAAGCTTTTACAGCGGAAAGAACGAAAGGATTCATAATGGAACCGGAAATCTTCCTTGATTTATTCAGAAACCTGGAACAGTTGGTAAAAGAGAAATACAGCGGGCGGAAATATGAAAGCCCGATCATCAATTTCAGCAATTCCCGGGAAGGGAAACCCTATAAGGATGAATTGAATACGATCCGGGAAATCCGCAACCTGCTGGTCCATCTTCCGATGATCGACGGGAATTACCCGGTTAAACCTTCCAATGAAATCGGAGCAGTGCTGGAAGAAATTATCGAAAAAATTGAACATCCGCTTCAGGCGATGGATTTCGCAGTGAAAATGGAAAATATCATGAAAACAAGGCCGGAGGATAACGCTTTTTCGATCATGTACAAAATGGAGGAAAACGGCTATACGCACGTTCCGATTGTGCGCGGCGGGATCTTATCCGGCGTCTTCAGCAAAAGCGCCGTCTTTTCATACTTAATTAAACACGGGAACAAAGACATTGACAAGAATATGCTGATCAGAGATTTCAGCGACTTCACTGTGATCAATTCACCTCACGGCGAATACTATGAGTTTGCGGCAAAGGATGCGCTTTACTTCGAAGTACGCGATATGTTTGAGCGGACATATCAGCGGAAATCACGCCGGCTGGCCGTTATGTTCATCACGGAAAACGGTCATGAAAACGAACGGCTGCTCGGCATGATCACCCCCTGGAACGTGCTGAAAAACGGAACAAATTCATAACCGCAGCGGCGCAGGCCCCGATTGCGCGCTCCAATTCATTTATGCGAAAATGCGCATGGACCGGCCGCAGTTTTCGCGGTATTCCTGCGGCGTCATTCCCATGAGCCGCTGAAAAACGCGGCAAAAATAACTGTGGCTCCCAAAACCGGAAGCCAGCGCGACATCCAGAATCGAACAGGAAGAAGCGGAAAGAAGCGACCGGCTGTGCTCGATCCGCAGCCAATTCACATAAACCGAAAAAGTCATCCCGGTCTCCTGCCGGAACAGCCGGCAGAGATAACATTTGCTGACATTCAGAAATAAGGCGGTTTCCTCAAGTGAGACCTGCCGGTCCAGATTCTGCCGGACATACTGGATCGCCCGCTGGACCTGATAAGCATAGGCCCGGGACCGGTCCGGACCCTTTTGATCGTTGATATGAGTCTGCGCAATCCGGTGCAGCAAATCTGTCAGAAAGGGAAGCGCTGACTCCGGCTTGAATGGATATTCCGCGCAGGATACCTCTTTGACATAAGGACCGAAAGCAAACACACCCAGCGAGGGCATATTGGGATCCGCATAGACAGCGGTGAAAAAAAGCTCGTTCAACTGCACGTCGTCTGCCGGCGGATATTCCGCCGGGCAGGAAACTGTGGCATACAAATCCTTCGTTAATTGCAGCAATTCAATTGCCTGATGCACAGCCGGAACCCATTGGAAACGGCATTCGCACTGGGTTTTCATCCCAACACAAACTTCCACACAATTGCCGGAATGGTCAAACCCGCCGATGGCTAAACCGGTACAGGCATTAAAGTCTGCGAGTGTTTTCTCAATATATCGATTCACCTTCATTTCAAAAGACCTTTCACGCGGGAATTCGAAGCACGGAAAGTATCCCCGCGTTTCTCTTGTTTTGTATAAAGAACAAGAGAAACGCAATTTGTTCCTTATTTATCCGGAGGTTTCCCCTGATTATGAATTCCTGCCTTTCATGTCAATATTGTTCAAATTAAGTAAATATCGTTTAAGCATGGTGTGCCTTTTTCATTATAATCGCGAGTTAGATATTACTAACCAAAGATGATGACACGGGCGCGATCAGGCCGCCCGTCCGGCGGGAAAGCGTTCAGTTATCGGATACTCGGACGCATTGCGCTGAGATGAATTCTCATAGTTTTTTTCGGCATGGCAGTCGTTCGAAATCCGGAAAACTTTTCGAATAAAGCGGGAAGCGAAACGCTGTCCTGTTTCTGCGGTGTGAGCCCCAAAAAGCTTGAACACCATTCTATGTTTGTTTCCAGAGCTTCCCCCGGCACGATTGATTGAATGCCGGAGGCAGACTGATTTCTTGATGATTCGGAGGCGGATTGAAAAAGGCTATCCCCGTAATACTGTTACTGGCGCTTTGCATAGGGTCCCTGTTCATCGGTATCACGGACATCCGTATCGAAGACCTGTTTATGCTTGAACAGGAAAAAATAAGGGTGATGATCATCAGCCGTATACCAAGACTCTTAAGTATCCTGCTGTCCGGCATGGGGATGTCGGTCGCCGGCGTCATCATGCAGATGATCGGTTCCAACCGTTTTTTATCTCCGACGACCGGTTCGACCACCGAATGGGCGCGGCTGGGCGTGCTGACAGCAATTCTGGCGACGCCGTCCGCCACCGTTTTTCAGAAAATGGTGATCGCCTTCCTGTTTGCGTTCGGCGGGACGCTTCTCTTTTTATACCTGATGCAGATAGCGCGATTGAAGGATGCAGAGCAAGTGCCGCTGGTGGGCATCCTGTTCGGCAATGTAGTCGGCGCGGTTACGACATATATCGCTTATCAGAACGACCTCATTCAGAATATTACCTCATGGATGCAGGGCAGTTTCGCCATGGTTTTGAGAGGACGGTACGAATTGCTTTACATCGGCCTGCCGTTGCTGGCGCTGGCGATGTTTTACGCCGATCGTTTTACAGTGGTCGCCATGGGAAAGGACATTTCAGGGAATCTCGGCGTCCGTTATTTTTCGACCGTTCAAATCGGTGTGGTCATTATCGCATTGATCACCTCCATCATTATTGTAACGGTGGGTTCAATCCCGTTCGTCGGGATTGTCATTCCGAACATCGTCCGTATGATTTATGGTGACAACCTGCGGAAAAATCTGATCCCGGTCGCGCTGCTGGGTGGCTGTTTTGTCCTTCTCTGCGATGTTCTGTCCCGTCTGGTCATTTATCCGTTCGAAGTGCCGATCGGAATCACAGTGGGGGTCGTCGGCTGCGGTATCTTCCTCATCCTGCTATTCAAGGGAGGTCCCCGTGAAGCCCGGTAAAAAGCTGCTTGTTTTACTGTTGATCGTCATCGGATTAGCGCTTCTGTTTCTGCTGTGGGGATTGAACGAAAAAAATTGGGACTATAACCTCCCGCGCCGCATCATTAAATTGGCCGCAATCAGCCTTACCGGGTCCGCAATCGCCTTTTCCACCGTAATGTTTCAAACGGTGGTGGGAAACCGGATTTTAACGCCGGGCGTAATGGGGTTAGACAGTCTGTACCTGTTTATCCAAACCCTGGTCGTATTTCTCCTGGGCGCCAACACGCTGGCATTAATGAGCAAAACGACCGATTATTTGTTGTCTGTCGGAATCATGACCGGTTTCAGCCTGCTGCTGTACCGTTTCATGTTCAACCGGGAGCGTACCCGTCTGTTCGAAGTGATCCTGATCGGTATGGTCTTCGGGATCCTGTTCAACAGCCTTGCGACCTTTATGGAAGTGCTGATCGATCCGAACGAATTCTCAGTCGTACAGGGCAGGTTCTTCGCCAGCTTCAACAATGTCAATACGAAACTGCTGGGGATTTCCGCCGTCCTTGCGTTCGGCGCCGGCGCGGCAGGCCTGACCCGCCTGAAAAAACTGGACGTGATGTCCTTGGGCCGGGAGATCGCGATTAATTTAGGCATCGACTATGACCGGGAAGCCAGAAACTGCATGATCCTGATCTCAATCCTGATCGCGGTTTCAACCGCGCTGGTCGGGCCGATCTCTTTCCTGGGTCTGTTGGTTGCCAACCTTGCCCGGCAGCTGTTCCAAACTTACCGGCATGATCTGTTGATTCCGGGCGCAGTTCTGTTATCGCTGATCGCGCTGATCGGCGGACAGTTTCTGGTAGAGCGTGTATATTCGTTCAGTACACCGATCAGTGTACTGGTGAACTTTGTCGGGGGAATCTATTTTCTGTTCTTGTTAGTTAAAGAGGGGCGTTTGTGATCAGGACAAAAAACGTAGGGAAACACTACGGTGAAAAGGCTGCGCTGGCAGACATCAGCATTGAAATTCCAAAACATACCTTGACCACTTTTATCGGGGCGAATGGAGCGGGAAAGAGCACGCTTCTGTCCATCGTGAGCCGGCTGATGAAAGGAGAGGGAGAGGTACTGCTGGAGGACAAACCGCTTTCCGCATATAAAAACCGGGAACTGGCGAAAAAACTGTCGATCCTCCGCCAGACCAATCATATCAGCGTACGGTTAACCGTGCGGGAGCTGATCGGTTTCGGACGTTATCCCCACTCAAGATCCCGTCTGAACAAGCAGGATGAACAAATCATCCAAGCGGCGATTCATCGAATGGCGCTCGAACCGCTTGCGAATTCTTTTATTGATCAGCTTTCCGGTGGAGAGCTGCAGCGGGCGCTGATTGCCATGGTAATCGCACAGGATACAGAATACATTTTGTTTGATGAGCCCCTGAACAATCTCGATATGAAGCACGCGGTTGAGATCATGCGGCTTTTCCGAAAACTGGTCGATGAAGAGGGGAAAACGATCGTGCTGGTGCTGCATGATTTGAATTTCGCTTCGGGTTATTCCGATCACATTGTTTCTTTGAAAAACGGTCGTTTCCTGCGCCAGGGGACCGCACAGGAAATCATCACGCCGGATTCTCTCCGGGAAGTATACGATATGGATATTGATATCCGCGAGATAGACGGGACCCGTTTCTGCGTCTATTTCAAATAACTTCCGGCAATCCGAAAGGGTTCCCTTATCGGGTTGCTGAATAATTTCGCTTTTATTCCGCAATGCGGATGGAAGAACAAACAAATTTTATAAAAGAAAGACAAAAGGAGACGTTTTCGTATGAAAAAGACATTTTTGTCCATGATTTTGAGCCTTGTCCTCGTACTTGGCTTTACCGCAGGGACATTTGCCGCATCAGAACCGGTCGAAATCACAGTAAAACATGACCTTGGCGAAACAACCCTGACAACCAATCCCGAACGAATCATTGTATTCGATTACGGGACATTAGACGCGCTTGATTTTGCCGGCATTGAAGTAACCGCGCTGGGCAAGGCGGGAAAACTGCCGGAACACCTGGGAAAATACCAGTCGGACGATTATCCGGCCGCCGGTACGCTGCATGAACCGGATTTTGAAACCGTCAATGAACTTGAGCCGGATCTGATCCTGATCAGCGCGCGCGCATCCACCGCCTATGAAGAACTTTCCAAAATCGCGCCCACGGTTTATATCGCCATGCCGACCGCCGGTTATCTGGATACCTTTGAAAATAATATGAATATTCTTTCCCAGATTTTCCCGGATCAGGCAGATCTTTTCACAGAAC
>CALAEB010000501.1 GCA_937890875.1 uncultured Anaerolineaceae bacterium
CTTCCGTGACACCTTTTTTTGCCAATTTTGCGGCCTGTTCCTGCACAGTCTGAATATCTTTTGAAAACACATTCGAAATCAGCACCGCGATTCCGGATATCAGCCCCAACCCGCCAATGATGAGAAGCCCGATACCGGCGAAGAGGATCACTTTTTGAACTTCGACTGCCATCATCCCTCCAATTCTAAATTAAATTGGCAATGTCCAAGGGAATATCGCTGAGCTGTATCGTATCTCCCTCGCAAAAAATGCTGGAGCGTTCAATGACATTATGCAGTTCACGGACATTCCCGGGCCAGGAATATGCCCGAAAAGCTTCCATCACCTGGCTGGAAACACCGGTGATGTTCAATCCGCGCTGTTGGCTGATTTTCCTTACAAAAAAGCCGACAAATTCAGGCAGGTCACCAATCCGATCCCGCAGCGGCGGGATCGTAATATCGATCACACACAGCCGGTAATACAGGTCGGACCGGAACTCCTGCCGCTCAATCATGGCAGGCAGATCCTTGTTGGAAGCAGCGATGATCTGAACATCCACGAGGATTTCTTTGATCCCGCCGACACGGCGGATTTTTTTATCCTCAATTGCCCGCAGAATTTTAGACTGCATGTCAGGCCCCATCGATGAGATTTCGTCCAAAAACAACACACCGCCGTCAGCCGCCTCAAAAAGGCCAATCTTCTTTTTCTCAGCACCGGTAAACGCCCCAGGTTCGTAACCGAACAGTTCCGATTCCAGAACGGTCGGCTGAATCGCTGAACAATTGATCGGAACGAAAGGTTTTGAGGCCCGAAGACCGCTTTGATGGATAAATTTCGCGATAATTTCTTTCCCGACGCCGGTTTCACCGTTGATCAAAACAGAAGCCTCGGCTCTCGCCGAACGTTCCGCATCCTGAAAAAGCCGCTGCATCCGCAAATCCTGCCCTTTAACAAAGGACAAATTCTTTACATAAGTGCCTTTTAAATTCTCCAGTTCACGCTGCAGCTGAATAAGGTCTTCGGCTTTTTTCAACCGCGCATCCAAAACATCGAAATTGATCGGTTTTGACAAAAAATCGAATGCGCCATTCTTCATCGCGTCAACCGCCATTTCGACCTCGCCATAGGCGGTAACGATGATGGTTTTCGGCGACGGACGCATCCGTCCGATATCATACAGCAGATCCGGCCCATACTCCTTATTAATTTGAACGTCCAGTAAAACGATATCGATTGTCTGCTGTGACAGAAGTTCCCGTGCTCTGGTAAGATTTTCTGCGTCAAAAACTTCATATCCCTTTTTGATCAGATTTTGTTTGATCCCGTCACGGAAATTATCTTCATCGTCCACAACCAGAATTGAAAAACCCATGATGCTATCCTCCACCGTTCACGACAGGCAGAAATATTTCGAAAACCGTCCCGCCCGGATAAGACTTGACCTGAATCGTCCCTTTATGCGACGTGATAATCCGTTTGCTGATCGCCAGGCCCCAGCCATTCCCTTTTTTCTTTGAGGTTACAAATGGTTCAAAAACATGATCAATCAATTCATCCGGAATCCCCGGTCCGCTGTCAGAAATCGAGATCAGTGCTTTGTTTCTGCCGACTTCCGATTGCTGAAGGCTTAATTTCAGGGAAATGACACCGCCCTTATTGTCAAAAGCATCCAAAGCGTTCCCGATGATATTGTTGAATACCTGTTCCAGCGTCCGCGGATCTCCCATGATTTTTGGAAAGTCAGCAGGAGGGGAATAGTAGTATTTCACGTTCGCCCGGGCGAAATTGATCTTCCAGCGTTCCAGAATTTCATTCAGGTAGGACGACATGTCCATCGCCTCCAGATTCAGTTTCAGCGGTTTTGAATAGGCCAGGATATTGGTGATCAAATGGGAAACTCTTGAACAATCATCTTCAATCCGTTTGGCCGCGTCAAAAATTTCATCACCTTCATTGCACAAACCTTTAATATTTTGGATCCACACGCCCATGTTATTAATCGGATTGCGGATCTCATGCGCCAACAGAGAGGCAAAATCACCCAAAAAGGCCCGTTGTGCCAACTGTTCCGCCTTCATCCGATTCTCTTCCGTCTCGGTAACATCCTTGAGAATCATCACGGTATAAGCGTTTTTTTCATCAAAATCCAATTTCTGCACCCGGATGTGACAGGGAAAAGTTTCACCGCTCCGCCGATGAAGATAACGGATCGAAGCGCCCTCGGACCGCTGGTTTTGCTGACAATCCCGCGGATTCCTTCATTCGTCACCAAAAGATCATCCAGGTTATGCCCGACTACCTCTTCAGCCGAGAAACCGAACATCATCGAGGAAATTTTATTAATATAAACAATCTGAAAATTACTGTTGATAATAATCACACCTTCCGAGATATTATCGACGATCAGAGAATTCAGCGAGTTTTCAAAAACGTTTTGATAAAGCGATTTGGTCATTTCCATTTTCTCAAGCAGCCCGCGAAAATGGAAATTCAATATTTCCAGAATCGTCAGCAGGTATTCCCGCTGAAATGCTCTCGTCTCAGACCGCTGCACGACAATGAACGTGCCGACATCCTGGCAGCCGTCCTGTACCCGATACATCATCCACGTGTCCGGCATCTCAGGGAATACTTCATTCATCGAGATGAGCTTTCCGGATTCGATCTCAGAAAATCCGGGATCTGCCGATTCGATGAAATGATAAAAACGCTTTCTGCGCAGGATTTGGATCAGCATGTCCTGCAAATCAAACCTGGAAAAACATCCGCCCGGATAAAACCCGATCTCAGAAACGCCGGATTCGATTTCAATCAAATCCATCAGATTTTCAAAACCTTCCAGAAAATCAGTCCGTGAACAGAAAACCACCGAAGCTGCGCCCAGAATCCGGCTGACGGCTTCCAAAGGAAGCTGAGTATTATTTTTACCATGCCAGGTGGGATTAACAACAACCGAAGCAAGGATGGTTTTTTCGGGGTTTAAATAAGAATTCCGCACCTGAATCAAGGTGGGTTCTCCGTTCCGGGATACAAACTCAAACCACATCGTATGGTATTCAGCCGGCGGAACATCCTTCCAGTTACGGATCAGCAGGTCAAGCCGGGGAGTTTGTCCGGGAGGGGAAAAAATTTCAAACATTTTTTCCGCCTGTTCATTCGCGCGAAGCAAAAACGGACCGTCGACAGACCAGATAAAGGCAGGCGTGGTGCATGAGAACAGAAAAGTTTCATAAACTTTCGAAATTTGAAGCGTTGATTCATCCGTGATATTCTGCATAATCATCTCATTTTGACCATATTGCGCAAGTGTGCCGGCAGAATCCCTTCCATCGCCCGGTATTTTGCGACGGTTCTGCGGGCGATGTCAATTCCCATTCCGGTCAAAATATCCACTATTTTCGCATCCGATAATGGTTTTTGTTCATCCCGGACCAGGTCCTTAATAATGGTGCGGACGTTCAGGCTGCGGTCAAAAAAAGATGACAGTGGAATTACTTTCCGACTCGGCAGCATCACCGTTTTATTCGAAACGGCTCTGCTGATGGTTGACTCATGGACATCCAGCATTTTCGATATCTGCGCTCTTGTGATCGGGACGATGCTTCCGTCTCCGTGCCGCACAAAATCAGACTGTAGCTCAACCAATGTCTGCATCAGACGTACCATCGTGTTATTCCGTTGATTCAGGCATTTCACCAGCAACGATGCGCGGTCCAGATCATTTTTCCAAGCCTCGACTTTTGTCTCCGGCGCATTCCGATACTCATTTTTAAAGAGCGGGTTCACCTGCAGATAACCGCTGATCGGCATGATGATCTCGACAATCAGCTGTTTTTTCGGGTCGTCATTCAAATAGCTGATGATGATATCCGGTTGATGAAAAGTTTCCAGATCCCGGTCATTCGGGATCACATTCTCGCCCCAAAAGGCCCGTCCGGGGAACGGATTCAAATTTTCGCGGATAAATTTTTCCACCATCTGAATCTGTTTCATCGACAGGGACAGGTTCTTCGATATTTCGCGGTATTTCCCATGTATCAGAAGATCGTACGCGTTTTCGATGACTTCACGGGTACCGTATGGAATCGTCATCAGGCTGGAAAGGTGCTGAATTTGCACCATCAGCGCTTCCTGTGGGTCTCTTGATCCGACGCCTAATGGATCCGCGTGCTGGATCAATTCGATCACTTCCTCGATTTCCGAAGGGGATACATGATAATAACTGGCGATTTCGTATGTGGATGTTGTAATAAAACCGTCTTCATTCAGCCCGGTCAGCAGATATGCGGCAATTTTCTTCTGGTCTTCCAGCAGATCCGGGCCGATCTGCCGCAGCACATACGTCGGAAGGTCCTCTCGTTGTACGGAATCAATATCCGGCTCGTTTTGATATGGATCCGAATATGAGGAATAACCCGGCAGCATAAAATCATCCCGCGGGCTGACAAAAACGATATCATTTTTGTCATCTTCGGACTTCGGAGCGCTGCAGTGCATGCAAATACCTTGTTCAGAAAGAGGACGCCTGCAATTCGGGCAAATCCGTTCGTCAATCCGCTCCAGCGCAGGGTTAATTGATAATTCACTTTCGATGCGTTCCCGAATTTCATCTGCCGACATCCCCAGAAAAGTCATCGTCTGGGCCAAAAGTGCCGAGGTTACCGGTCTTAATTCGGTTTTCGCTTTTTGAGTTTGGTACATTTTGAATTCCTTTTACCGCTCCTCCAGAGTCATCCAATGAACGACGGCAGAAATATGCAGCCCTTCATTCATTCAAAACATTGCAAGTATTGTGCCACAGATACAAGAATTGTACCAACTCTCGGCGAACGGTGTCTATCCCACCCACCTGAGATTCATCAGAACCAGGTCAGCAACCGCCGCGTCATCTTCAACGACCAAAATTTTCGCCATTTTTATTCCGGCTTAGTTTTCATTGCCGTGCTTAAAATGTCCGGTAGCCTTGGCCATAATCAACTGAGCCGCTTTACCTTCCGCTTTCTCCATTTTCGCAATAAAGGCTTTTGCGCTCTCCCCGCTGAGAAAGGTCAGCTGTTTCCCATGCCAAAATACGAAAACCCTTTTATCCTTGGTGAGCTTATAGGTAAAAATTTCCGCATCAAGTTTTCCGCGTTTGTCGATTGCGTCTTTCATTTGTTTATCAACCCCCACGATATAAAATCCATTTTCCGGTCTCACCGCCTTGATGGATACAAGGGAAAAAGCAACTGCTTATTTGGCATAGACGACCTTGAAATCCTCAAAAATCACCGGCATGGTTTCGCAGAATTCATAGCCAAGCATTTTGCCCTCTTCCGTGAAAAAATTCCGGTGTCCCTGCTGCCATGACGCCAAACAGTCGTCCTCGCCCTCACGTCTGCAAATCTCAAAGCTGATTTCATTAAACGGCAAAATGGTCACCGCTGTCGTTTCAATGACGCAATGAGGCGTTCCGTCCCAATTGGTAACAATACTGTAGTCTCCCACCTCTGGAATCCGGCTGCCTTCTTTTTCGTACGCCCACAAACTGCTTGAAGTGGCTTTTTTCTTCCCGCTTAGCACAAGCACCAATAATTTGTTCGCCCATTCTTCTGTCAGATCAAAATGAAAGCACTCCAAATACCGTGTATTGCCCGGCTTCCCGGTTTTTTCAAGGAATTCCCGCCAAAAAGTGTCTTTTGTCATAATGTGCCTCATTTCTAACATTGATTCTTAACACAGTGCGTATCGAAACGGCTTCTATCGTCTTCGCCATAGATTCACATCTTTCTCAGTATAACAAGAACGGCAACAGAAGTCGTTTCAGGGTTGTAAATTGTTTTCTTATTTGGCGCAGGCAGCCTGATACAATACAATCCATGGAATATATGATGACAGAAAATTCATTTACCTTAACCGTTTTCGGCGGGGGATTGGCCGGCTGTGAAGCAGCCTGGCAGGCCGCGAACCGTGGCCTAAAAGTCCGTCTATTGGAAATGCGTCCGGGAAAAACTACCGCTGCCCATACAACCGGAAATCTTGCCGAATTGGTCTGCTCCAATTCGCTCGGTTCCGCTTTGCAGGACCGGGCGTCCGGCCTTTTAAAAGAAGAACTCAAACGGATGAACTCCTTGCTGGTCAGCGCGGCGGAAAAATCAAGCGTGCCGGCCGGGAACGCATTGGCAGTCGACCGGATGATGTTCTCACAGGAAGTCGAGCGCGCACTGGAACAGCATGCCAATATCCGGATATTCCGGCAGGAGGCTCAATCCATCCCGGAGACCGGTCCGGTCATTGTCGCCACCGGTCCGCTGACCTCCAGCCGTTTATCCGCGGCCATTCAGGCGCTCACCGGAGAAGAGAACCTCTTTTTCTTCGATGCAATTGCCCCGATCGTAACACTGGATTCAATCAACTTTGAAATCGCGTATAAAGCTTCCAGATACGGCAGGGGTGAATCCGAAGCGGGTGATTATATCAATTGTCCGTTCACAAAAGAGGAGTACTTTTCTTTTGTGGACGCGCTGCGCAGCGCCGAGAGAAAGGAACTGCAGCAATTCGAAACGGGAATCGACCAAGGGGTGACGGCGGGAAAAGGAAACTTTTTCGAAGGGTGTCTGCCGGTGGAGATTTTGGCCGGACGCGATCCGAACGCGCTGGCATTCGGCCCGATGCGGCCGGTTGGGTTGATTGATCCGCGCAGCGGGAAGCGTCCCTTCGCCGTGTTGCAGCTTCGGCAGGACAACCTGGCCGGTAACTTGTATAACCTGGTCGGGTTTCAGACCAATCTGCTTTACAAAGAACAGGAACGCATCTTTCGCATGATACCAGGATTGGAGAACGCCCAATTTGTCCGCTTCGGCCAGATGCACCGCAACACTTACATTTCGGCACCCGGACTGATTAACCGGAATTTACAGCTGATCCGGCGCCCGCAGGCGTTTTTTGCCGGGCAGCTTTCCGGCGTTGAAGGGTATATGGGCAATATCGCAACCGGGCTGGCGGCCGGAATCAATGCAGCCGCATTCATTCACGGCAAGCCTTTTTTCGAGTTCCCGTCCGAAACGATGTTGGGTGCATTATTGACCTACATCTCCCATGCGGATCCCAGGCATTTCCAGCCCATGAAAGCGAATTTCGGCATCCTTCCTCCGCTGGAAAACCCTCCCAGATCCAAACAGGAAAGAGCAAAACAATATGCGATTCGTTCGCTGAACAGTCTGGACAGCAGCCTGCCGGATGAAATGAGACCGTCACTGTAAATTCAAGACAGTCCGTGTTTCAGCAGGAAACAGCTTATTTAATAAAAAAACCGGGATAAAAATTTATCCCGGATATTCATAAAGAAATCCCCTTCAGGCTTTTACGACAACTTCCTTCGCTCTTTGCCCTTTTGCGCCGTCCTCAACAAAGAACTCTACGGATTGGCCATCAAGCAGATTTTTAAAACCATCCGATTGAATATCCAAATAATGGACAAAAACCTCTTTTCCATCCGCATCCGTAATAAACCCATAACCTTTACTCGTATTAAACCACTTGACGACACCTGTTTTTTTCTCTGTCATTTTCCTAACTCCAAAATTATTTTATTTTAAAGGGCCGCTGACCAACCCAAAGATCATTAACAGCCCGATACTGCAGATTGAACCAACTCCGAAATTGATCGTGCCGAGTTGAATGAAATGAAGATTCAACAACTCCGCCAGATATTGACCGCCGAAAAAGCCGGCGACAGAGATGGGGATATAAAAAAACAGCGACGCCAGGCTTCCGTTTTTAAAAAAATGAAAGACAGAAGCATAGAGTGTCGCCATAATCAGGCTGAAAATAATCGCGGGAAAAGTCATGATCCGGTTCCTATTGAAAATATTCTACCACTTGCAAGCACTTCTTCCGAGGTCGAATATAAAACACCAATTTGTCCGCAGGCAATATCGTTGCGGCTGTCCGCGAACTGAACACGGATCGAACAGTCCGGCATTGCCTCCGCGACAGCCATTTTCGGAACAGATTGATAACGGTATTGCACATTTGCCGCAAAGCGACCGGAAATTTCTTCGCCGCCCAGCCAGTTACTGTCGGTCAAATGAATACAATTTGCCGCAAAATCCGTTTTTCCGCCGACGATCAACGCGTTTTTTATTTTATCTTTCGCGATCACATAATAAGGAACGGGAGCGGAAATTTTCAAACCCTTCCG
>CALAEB010000502.1 GCA_937890875.1 uncultured Anaerolineaceae bacterium
GCCCTGAGCAACTGCGAGTTCCGTATCGGTCGGTTCACCTTTGGTCCAAACCCAGTTTTCGTAGGCTTCAACCATTGAATCATAAGTGCTTTTATACGACTCAAAATAAGTCTGCCGGGCAGCATCTTCCCAGCCCTTTTGCGTCTTTACGGAATCATAATCAGCCTTGGCATAATTGAATTTTTCAACCGCCAACATATACGTGTCATAGGCCATTTCGATCGTCAATTGATCCGCCCGCGGATAATACAGCGCTTCCTGTGCCTGCTTGGTCGCCTTCAGCGCGATCTCATTGGCGGTCAGGGTGGAAAAAGCTGTCATTTTCGCAGTCGAAGATTCCATCACGTCTGTCAAATTTTCCTGGGCCTCGATTAAGGTTTTCTCGGCCAGAATCACGGCAGAACTCAACGAATCGGTTTCCAGTTGGGCCAGAATATCGCCTTTTTTCACCGAATCACCCTGCTTGCTATTCACCTGACTGACGACACCAGCCGTTTTCCAGGATAACGATCCGGATTGGTTGTATTCCACATTGCCAATCATATCGATCGATGAATGAATGGAGCCTTTGACAGCAGTGAAAGTCTGCACCTGGACTTCAGCGGTCTGAGCCGACCGAAGCTGCGTCAGAACGGAACAGCCGCTCATCATTATCGACAATAATAAAATTGATAGAATGATCCTTTTCTGTTTAATCATCACCATTTAATTAACTCCAATCAAGAAGCCGGTTTCCACGATATCAGTGTCATGCCCGCCGTTTTTCGGCAATCCGAACCCGAACCTTTTCGCCCGAAGAACCATCAGCGCAGAACACATATTTACCCCGGACATCATTCGGAATTCCCGCTTATTTTTCCTGAACATTACGATTCTCAAAAAGGCCTTCCCTCCAGGCAAAAACCGCCGCCTGCGTACGATCAGCCAAATGCAATTTATGAAGGATGTTCGAAACATATCCTTTCACGGTTTTTTCCGTAATGAAAAGTTTGGCTGCGATTTCATTATTATTATTTCCCTGGGCAATCAATTCCAGGACATCGTATTCCCGGTCGGTAAGCTCTGCAAAAGGACTGACGACGCGGTCTTTCCGGTCATGCAGTTCATCCATCAGTTTCTTCGCGATTTCCGGAGATAATATCGCGGTGCCTTTTGCGGCCATGCGGATGACATTGACCAATTCCTCCGGGCTGATTATTTTAAGCACATACGACAACGCCCCGGCCTTCATCGCCGGAAATACCAATGAATCATCATGATGCGACGTCAGCACAACCACATGCGTGCTCGGGCTGATTTGTTTAATCATTTTGGTCGCTTCAACCCCATTCATCCCTTCCATCAGCAAATCCATCAAAACGACATCGGGAATGTTGGACTTCATAAATTCGATCGCCTCTTCTCCGCTGCCCGCTTCGCCGATCACTTCGATATCATCCAGTGTTTCAAGGTAGGAACGGACACCGTTTCGCACAATCGGATGATCGTCCACCAGCAGAACACTGATTTTGTTGCTTTCTTTCTCTGTCATAACTCCTGCCTTTTTCCGCTCCGGACCATTTCCGGATTTCGCGGAAAATTTCAAACCCGCATTTTTCGTGGGATATAGATGGAAAGAGAGGTCCCGTTTTTCCCGGAAAGAATATTGAAGGTGCCGTTCATCTTTTCCACCCTTTCACGGATCGAGCGCAATCCGATCCCGGTCTGTTCTTGATTCATATCAAAACCGTGTCCGTCATCCCGGATTGACAGTTTGATCTCGATTTCATTGGTTTCCAGCAAAATGCTCCCGCGCTTAGCGTTACTATGCCGCATCATATTTGAAAGCGCTTCCTGACAGATTCGAAATACCTCTCCCGAGGTATGTTCATCCATCGGTGGTCTGTTCTGCAAATCCATATCCAATTGAATTCCCGAACTTTTTTGCCAGTTGTGTCCGTATTCTTCAAGCTTCTTAATTAATTTCTCGCCGGAAATTACCGGAGGACGCAATTTTCCGATCAACATGTCCAGATCCTGAAGCGTTTCCCCGGTAAGATTACTGGCCAGCTCAATCTTCTCTTTCGCCTGTTCCGGCTTTTTATCGGTCAGCATCGCGGCAGCCCCGAGATTCATGTTGATCGAAAAAACCTGCTGCTTAATATTGTCATGCAGTTCACGGGATATCCGGTTCCGCTCTTCCGAAGCCGCCAACTCCTGACGAGTCTGCACAACCTGTTCAAGCTGGCCGGCCATTTCATTCAATTTCTCGGAGACCATTCCCAGTTCGCTGGTATCCTGTTCCACCTTTACCGGAATTTTCCGGGAGAAATCCCCTTCCGCCCACTGGTAGGACGCTTTTGAAATTTCTTCGAACCAGCGTCCCCATCTGCGGGAGAAGAGATAGCCTACAATAACCCCCAGGACGACTGCAAACAGGATCATCCTCATCAAACTGCCGATGGAAGAGAAAAAAATCGCCCGGATCATCTCCCCCGCGCTGGGCTGCGTCACATAAAGGAAAAAACTTCCCAGAACGGCATCGTTTTTGTCCACAAACGGAACAAGCGCCATCGAATAGTTTTCCCCGGAAACAATCACCTGCCCATAGGAAGAACGGTTGTCGGAACGGTCAAACATGGACAGCGCGGTCTCCTGGATCAGAATGGCCGGCTCTTCCCGGTCCAGCTTATCCAGCGGGACCGGAGACGAACCACCGATCGCCACGGGAAATATTTCTTTTTCCGCGGTGATGTAATAGACGAAAACCCTGTTTTCGAGCAGATAATTGATATCCAGCCGGATTTCATCTTCAAA